>NZ_CP061283.1 GCF_014621695.1 Streptomyces xanthii | reverse complement strand
GCACGCGGCCCAGCCGAGCCTGCACTTCCCCGGTACCGCGGCAGCCATCCGGGCGGCGATCCGCCCGCACCACGGCGCCCTGGCGGCCGAGCTGGACGCCGACCCTCACGCCCCCGCTCTCACCCCCGAGGAGGCGGCGGAGGAAGAGGCGCTGATCGCCCGTATCGAAGCCGGGGAGGGGACGCCCGAGGTGTTCGTGCGCTGCTTCTCCGACAAGGGCACGGGGTGGATGAAGACCGCGACCATCACGGCCGGAATCCGCATCGACGACTACCTGTTCGAGGCGGCGAACCCGGTCCACTTCGGCCCGGTGCGCTGCCGCCCCACCGAGAAGCCGCACCAGACCATCAAGCGCCACATCTGGCGCGTCAACCGGTCCCGCTCCATGCTGGTCGTCGAGCCCGACGTCTCCGTGGTCTGGTACGACGACCCCCGGCCCTGATGACCTAGAGCCGAAGGGGGGCGGACGCCGGTGCGCGTCCGCCCCCCTTCGGTGTAGCAGTGGGCGCCGGCCCACCGTCAACGCCCGCGCCTGCCGCGCCCGAGCGCCCCGCGCCGCCGTCGGGCGGCGCCGGTGGCCGGCCCCGGGCGCCGAGGTGCGGGCCGGTCTGGGGGAGCGGCGTCCCTGGGCGGTTTACGTGGCGGGCCGTCCGCCGTCTGCGGGTCCGTCGTGGTGCTGAGACGCGGCTGGCAGGGAGGGGGGTCGGCCCGGCCCGGAGGGCACGCGCGGCACCGCGAGAAATCCGAGAAAAACCCTGGTCAGACCCCCTTTCCCGCTTCCAAATCAGGCCCAACACTGGTAATGTTGTCCTTGTTGGGAGGGGGTGGCGCCCCGACCGACACCACCACTCGAAACCCGCACCACCCGGAGGTCCACCATGGCCGTCATCGACGCCGCGTTCTACCCGCTGATCGTCACCAACCGGCCCACCGACTCCCTGTACCGCCAGCCCCCAGCAGGTGCCGACATGGGCGGGGTCCGTCTGTGCCCGATCGCCGACGTCCGCCCCGGTGACTGGGTGCTCGGCGAGTTCGAGCGCCCCCTGAACCCGAACCGTCTCGACACCCTCATGCAGAGCGTCGCGTGCTTCCCCGCCCTGCCCGCCGCACTGAACGGATACATCGCCCTGGATGGCCAGTCGGACGTGTGGCACGACGAGGAAACGGTGCTGATCATCCCCCGCGAGTACATCCCTGGAGACACCTACGCCGATCGCTCCGGCGGATACCGCCCCGGTGACCGGGTGGAGCGCACTTTCATCTACGACCCGATGCACGACGACGCCCGGGACAAGGTGGGGAAGGCGCGCCCCGTGATCCAGCGCGGCACCGTCACCTCCGTCGAGGGCGACGCGTTCACCGTGGCGTGGTCGGGGCGCTGGGTGAACGGCCGCTCCGAGGAGGCCGCCATGCGCCTGGCCGACCCGGTGGCCATCGCGCGCGAGCGCGCCGTGTACGGCTTCGCCGTCGGCGACACCGTCACCACCGAGGGCAGCCACGCGACCGGCGTCGTGCTGGAACTGTGGTTCCACCACTGGGCCGGGGCGCCGATGGCCCGTGTCTACTGGCCGGGAAGCCCCTGGAGCAACTACTGCTCGTACGACTTCGCGCCCACCAGCCGATACATCCACAAGGTCCCGGAGAACACCTACGACGTCACATCCCGCATGGACTACCCCATGCCCGCCGCCTGACGCTCCTTCTCGCCGCGTCTGGAGCACGGGCCCCGGGCGCGGCGGGGGCGCCGGTCTGTTGTCGGTGGCGGGGGTCCGGCGCCCCGAGCGGGTTCCGCACCGCCGTGGGCGGCGGTGGCGTTGTGGTGGCCGGCGTGGGTGCGCGGCGTCGTGTCTTCCGGCACCCGGCCCGGGGGGCCGGTTTGCGAGGGGCGCTCTCGCGCCGCCCCCTCGCGCTCCCCCGGCGCCGGTGGCGGGGGTCGGCGGTGCGGCCGCGGGTTTCGTGGTGGGGCATCGCACCTTCGGTGCGATCCGGCCGTGCGCCGCAGTCGTCGGGCCCTGGGGGCCCTCCTTATTGCGGCCCGCGCTTCGCGCGGGCTGCGTCGCTTCGCTCCTTGCGCAAAGCCCCGGGGGGCTCCTCCGGCGCCCGCCCCCCGGGGAGGTGGACCGTGGCTGAACTCCGCTGTGGCCGGGGCGAGTCCACCGGTGCGTCGTTGGCCGCCGGCACCGTCGTGGTGACGACCAGGGGCTGAGGTTCGAGACGGGGGAGCGGAGCAGCTGCACGTCGAGGAGAAGGTGACCGGTCCGCGGGGGGAGCGGGGGAGCGGCGTCCCTGGGCGGTTTACGTGACCGGCCGTCCGCCGTCTGCGGGCCCGTCGTGGTGCTGAAAAGCGGCTGGCAAGGAAGGGGGTCGGCCCGGCCCGGAGGGCACGCGCGCCACCGCGAGAAATCCGAGAAAAACCCTGGTCAGACCCCCTTTCCCGCTTCCATTTCCGGTCCAACACTGGTAATGTTGTCCTTGTTGGAAGGGGATGGCACCCCGACCAACACCACCACTCGAAACCCGAACGAGGAGCACTCAATGCGCGCCCTGATCGAGACCTTCAAGACCATCCGAGCCCGTCACCGCGCGGCCCGCCGGGCGGGTCTGCGGTCGTACACGGTGGTCCTGGACTGGACGGCCAAGGAGTACGCGCACTACGCGCCCGAGGTCGTGCACGTCCGCGCATCCTCGCCGCTGGCCGCCGAGATGGACGCGCTCCTTCAGGCGGCAAAGGCCCACGTCATGCACGTCGACCAGTTCGAGGGGCTGGAGGGCCGCGCCCTGCTCCTGGAGGCGGGCAACCAGATGAAGGTCGTGGCCACCTTCACCGGCACGCACACCGCCGTTCACTCCGACCACTTCTGACCCGCCCGGCCGGGGCGGCGGATGGCACCGCCGCCCCGGCCCCCTCGAAACCCGCACGACGAAGAGAGGCAACCCCGTGAGCATGACCGGCACCGTCTACACCCGCGCCCACGCCATCAAGGACGGTCTCCTGATCGAAGCCGACCCCGGCATTGCCGAAGAGATGGAGTTCCCCGCCCCGGTCGCCATGACCGAGGCCGTCTACCGCGACTGTGTCGCCGTCCCCGAGGCGTACGCCTGGACGACCGGCATCCGGCTGGACGAGACCGAGCGGGAATGGGACCTCTTGCTCACCGCGTCCCGTGCGATCAAGGCCGCCGCAGGCTCCGGCCGTCAGCCCCGGCTCGCGCTCACCCTGTACCGCGTTCCCGTCGACGGCATCACCCGCGACGCCCGGCGCGTGACCCTCGTGGCCGAGTCGTCGCCGGGCGACCACGGGGAGCGCGTCATCACGATCATGCGCCCCACGGAACGCCTGCCCTACTGAGACCGCCCGGCCGGGGCGGCGGATGGCACCGCCGCCCCGGCCCCCTCGAAACCCGAACACCGAACGGAGTCCCAACATGATCACCGCCCGACTCGACTATCTCGCGGCGCACGGCACGGACGGCAACTACCGGCGCATCTTCCTGGCCGACGGGAAGGGCCTCAGCGTCAAGGGCCAGCCCGGAAATGCCCAGTTCGAGGAGGTCTACCTGGTCGAGGGGGTCGACGTCCCCAACAGCGAGGCGTGGGAGGGGGAGGACCAGTGGGAGCTGTGGCTCACCTCCGACGGCGAGGACGCCACCGGGCGTCTGTTCTACGACGTGCCGGTTTCGGCCGTCCGCGCGCTCATCGAGGAGCACGGCGGAGAAGGGGCCGAACAGGACCCCATCGGCTGACATCGGAGCCCCCGAGGCGACGGCCCCGTACCGCCCCGGCCAGCACAGGCCGGGGCGGCTGGGAAACGCGCCGAGCGCGACGGCCGCCATCATCAGCTGAGGTATCCGCGCCGCCCCTCGGGCGGACTGTCCGTCAGCGCCGGCCGGGCCGCACTGGAGTCGCCGGCCGCGCCTGCCGGTGGGCGGACACCACCGCCGCCGCGTGCCCAGCCGGTGGTGCGGAACCGACCCGGAGCGACGGGCCAGCGTCGAGCGGCCCGGCTCGAATTCACGAGAAAAACCCTGGTCACAGGCACCGAAACCCTTGGCGATCAGGCTCAACACTGGTAATGTTGTCCTTGTTGGGAGGGGGTGGCACCCCGACCGACACACCTCGAAACCCACACCCACGAAGGGACTCACCTTGACCGTGACGCAGAACGAGCAGGCCCCGGCCGCCATCGCAGAAGAGGCGGACGCCGGGCGGCTGGAGTGGATCGACCCGCTCACCGACTTCCGTCCCGACGAGCCCGAGGAGAGCCGGGTCATCGTCGACCCGTTCAACCACCGCAAGAAGCGCGAGGACGGCGAGGAGGACACCACCGAGCCCGACCCCGGCCTGATCGCCAGCGTGGACGCCGTGGGTGTCCAGCAGGCCCCGGTCCTGCGGCCCCAGGTGGGAGCGAACGAGGGCAAGCTGGGCATCGTCATGGGCCAGCGGCGGATGAAGGCCGCGCGCGCCGCCGCCGAGCGGGCCGTGGCCGAGGGCCGCAAGTACCGGAAGGTCCGCGTGATCGTCCGTGAGGACCTGACGGGCGTGGACGACGAGGCCCTGGCCGGGTCCATGGTCGAGAACGTCCACCGCGCGGCCGCCAGCGTCCAGGACGACCTGGACGCCGCCCAGCAGCTCGCTCTCATGGTCAACGCCAAGCGGGTGCCCAAGGCCCGCAAGGCCCAGCTCGCGGCCGCCATCGGCCGGACCACGGAGGAACTGGACGCCGCCCCCCGGGTCGCCAAGATCGCCCCCGAGGTGATCGAGGAACTGTGGGACCAGGGGGCAGAGTTCGACTGGGTCGAGCAGGCCGACTTTGCCGAGGTCGAGGACGTGCCCAACGCTCTGTGGAAGCTGGAGCAGGCCAAGCGGAAGGACACCGACGAGGGCAACACCAAGCGGGGCGCGTGGCGTCAGGCCATGCAGGCGCTGAGGGCCGAGAAGGAGAAGGCCGAGCGCATCGCAGCGGCGACGGCCGAGCTGGCCAAGAAGATGATCCCGGTCATCGGCTGGCCCCACAGCTGGCAGTACAGCGCCGCCCGCCCGCTGGAGGAGCTGGAGAGCGCGATCGGCCGCCCGCTGACCGAAGCCGGTCACAACGAGACCTGTGAGGGCCACGCCGCCACGTTCGACCCGGCCGACGGCGAAGTGGTCTGGATCTGCCGCGACTTCAAGAAGCACGGCCACCGGATCACCGGGGCCGCCCAGAACGAGGACGGCGGGAGCGAGGAGGTCGACGAGAAGGCCGAGGCCGAGCGCGAGGCCGCCCGCGCCGAAGCCCGGCGCGTGAAGGCCAACAACGCCGCCTGGCGTTCGGTGCGCGAGGTCCGGCAGGCGTTCATCGTCGACATGTGCCAGGACAAGGGCGAGGCCCCGGCCGACGTGAAGGACCTGGTACTGACGGGGATCATCACGGGCAGCTACGCCTACACCCACTACGTGACGGGTGACTACGGCAGGCTGCTGTCGAAGTTCCTGAAGGACGAGAACCTGACGCACACCCGGCCCGACGCCGTGGCCAAGCTGATCAAGCGCACCGGAGCCAAGCGGTACTGGTGGCTCCTGTTCGCCCACATCGCGGGCATGTACGAGTTCGAGCACATGACCGACGAGGCATGGCGCGGCAAGAAGGACGAGTTCGGCCGCCGCAAGCCCATCGAGCGCAAGACGGTCGAGTGGCTGAACTTCCTGAAGAAGCACGGCTACAGCCTCTCCGAGGTCGAGGAGGAGACCCTGGCCACCGCCCAGCAGCAGGCCGAGGAGAAGGCCAAGCAGGAGGCCGAGCGCCAGGCCCAGCGCGAGCGCTGGGAGCGCGAGCGCGAGGAGGCCCGGCTCAAGCGGGAGGCCGAGGAGAAGGCAGCCCGGGAGGCCGAAGGTGCCCAGGAGAGCGAGGGCCGCGAGGCCGAGGCCGAGCCGGGCACCGAGCCCGGCGAGCCGGACGACGAGTAGCAGCACCCAGCGGGCCCGCCAGGGCGGGCCCGCTCCTGCCGGGGCGGCGGATGGCACCGCCGCCCCGGCCCTCGAAACCCCCACACCCCGCGAGGAGATGACCATGCAGGACACCCCCGAGACCACGGGCGAGCGGCTGACTCGCACCCTGGCGCACCACGGCCTGACCGTGCGCACCCTGGTCTCCCGCCGCTACGACGGGAGCCGGATCGTGGTTGACGTCGAGGGAGGAGCCGAGATCCGGATCGCTGACCAGCGCGGCCTGATCGACGGGCGGGCCGACTGGCATTGCGGGTGGATCGCCCGCTACCGGCCGCACGGAACCCGCAGCCGCGAGGGCGCGACCCGGATCTACGAGTCCAGCGGCGTACGGCTCCCCTTCGAGCAGGACACCGCCGCCCTGGTGGTCGCCGTCGTCCAGTGCGCCACCGCCCGCAGCCTCACCGCCGCGTGAGCCCCAAGGACCGGCATCGTGCCGCGTGGAGCCGGCCGACTCCGCCCGGCACGACGCGGACCGGTGGCAGGCCGTGACGCCCCGGCCAGGGTGCCGGGGCAGCAAAAAAACCGGCGACCGCCCTGCCATAAGGCAGGACCCCCCGCACAAGTGCGGCAGGCTGGCGCGGTCGCCGGTTCCTCGAAACCCGCACCGCGCGTGGTGGCGACATCCCAGAAGGGGCGCTACTTCCACGCGATACGAGGTAACCCCAGGGTAGCGGGTCGGAGGCAGGGGGCGAAAAAGACCCGGGAAACGCGCGAACAGCCCTTCCCTTCCGGGGGAAAGGTGGTAATGTTGTCCTTGTTGGAAGGGGGTGGCACCCCGACCGACACCACCACTCGAAACCCACACCGAGGGATACGGACATGATCACGATCACCCAGTTCCCGCAGGCTCCCCTGGCCGCTCTGCGGGACCGTCTCCTGACCGCCGCCGCTGACGACGACCGCGCCCCGCAGGAGGAGCTGGCCGGCCTCAGCGACAGCGTGCTCGCCGCCTACTGGCACGGCTACCTCACTGCCAGCCGCAGCGGCCACACCGGTGCCCAGCTGCACGCCGCCGCCTTCGGGGCGGCGCTCGACTCCCCGATGAGCGCGGTCTGCACCGACACGCGCGCCCTCCGGGACGTCCTGACCCGCTCGTTCCAGTAGCCCACCCTCAGCCGGGGGCGGCGGATGGCACCGCCGCCCCCGGACCCCTCGAAACCCCCACACCCCCACGAGGAGCAGCGCAGCGTGAACGACGACTTCAACGCCCGAGTCATCCCCGCCTTCCCCCGCCAGAACTCCGGTGTCCGGCTGGTCGACCTCGCCACAGGCAAGGAGATCAAGCCCGGCCAGACGATCCCCGAACCCAACGGCCACGGCCACATCACCTACGTCGGCCCGACCGTCCACACCCGCGAAGGCGACAGGACGCCCCGGCCCGGCCGCGTCGCCGTCGTCCGGTACACGACCCCCGCGACCGACTGGGCGTTCCTGCCCGCCGAGCTGAACGCCCGGTACGTGGACGCCGACGCCCCGCACAACGAGGGCGACGACGGCCAACTCCCCCCGCAGACCCGCCGCAGCGAGTAGGTACGCGGCCCCCTGCCCGGGGGGCGGCGGATGGCACCGCCGCCCCCCGGGTCCCGCTCGAAACCCCCACCTCACCGAGGAGAAGATCGCATGACCCCCACCCCGGACCTCATCGGCGGCGACGCCGCCGCAGCCCGCTACCGCAGGGACCTGCTGGTGACCGGGAACGGCGGCCGGATGCTCACGGAGGCCATCGGCCGCCCGGTCCTCCGCGCCCGACAGACCGCCCAGACCTATCGCGCCGCCGTGCAGGACATCGAGAACAACCGGTGCAACGCACCCGGCCGCCGCTGGCTGCGGATGCAGTCCGCCGTGTGCCACCACCGGGCCCGGATCGCCGCCGACGAGCAGGCCCTGGCGGTCGAGAACGACCAGCCGGCCCAGGCCGCCCGGTGGGGCGCCCTCGCAGTCGCCTACGCCAGGGCAGGCAGGCACCTCGCCCACACGGTGCCCAACGCGGGCGCGGCGGTCGCCATGCTGACCGCCGCCGCCATCGCCCTGGAGAAGACCGTTCTCCCCCTCCCGGCCCAGGCCGGACTCACCGAAGGGGCAGCGCTCCTGTCCAGCATCCCCACCTTCCGGATCGACACCGGCCGCCAGGCCCTCGCCGCCGCTCGGACCGGCGACGGCTCCCTGGCCAAGGCCATCAACGGCGTGGAGGTCGAGCTCCTGCTGTTCGCCTGCTGGGCCGAGGGCCAGCACGAGACCGGCTACCACGCGGCGCGGCAGGCCGTGCGCGCACTGGACCGCGCCCGCAAGACCGCCGAGGAGGACCCGCAGGCCCTGGCGGCCGCCCTCCACCTGGCCGAGCAGGCCCTGGACACGGCCGAGGCCATCACCACCCGCGACGACGAGGAGCACACCGGCCGCTGAACCCACCGCACCCCGCCAGGGCCGGAGCGCGCACCGCGCCCCGGCCCCGGCGCCTTTCGAGAACAGGAACGACGATGCCCACCCCTTCACGGAGGCGAGCGTGACCGGAGAAGACTGGCGCCCACGGCCGATCTACCTGCCAGACGCCCACCTGCCGAACTCGGCCGATCCGGCATGGACTTGCCGCCAATGCCGCACGCTCTGGCCGTGCCCGACCGCCGAGCCGTACCTCACCCGAGGGCAATGCTCCTCCTGCGGCAGCCCGACGTACTGGGACACCAAACTGCCCCGCCACTGGCACCTCGGCCCCCGCTGCTACACCCCGGCCGACGCCCTGCGCGCCGAAGCGGAGGAACTTCACCAGCACCACCAGAGGAACCCGCGCTACCCACCCAGCCACTACTACCCGGACAAGCCCCGGCGCCGTCGGCGTCAGCGCCCGCCGTACGACCACACACCCAGCCGGCCCGGCGACATCGAACCCGGCACCACCCTCTGGGTCAGCCCCGGAGGACTGCACCCGGGATGGGGCGACATCCACCACCTGGCGATCCTGACCACACTCGGACGCCCGAAGTGCGAGGTGTGGGTCTGGCTCGACAGCACCGTCCACCTGGTCCGGCCCGAGCACCTCCTCCCGGACATCTCCCCGATCCGCAACGCCGCCCGCGCGGCAGGCGTGACGACCTTCCGCCAGCAGCCCGGACGCCAGAGTCCGCTCCTGCCCGAGTGGCAGTGGATCACGTGGACCGTGGACCGTCACCTCCAGCACCGTGAACAGCACGCCCCACCGCCCCCGACCATCGAGGCGGTCCAAGAGCCCCTGTTCGCCAGCTGACCCCCCGGCCCGGGGCGGCATCTGCCGCCCCGGGCCGAACGCGTTGCGCGGCCACCGCGCCGACAGGCCGCAGACCCGCACCTGACCGCGCACGCTGCCAGCTCCGCCTCACCGTGCACGACGGCCGCGCCGCGGGGCCGGTGCCGCCACGCCGCGCCGTGGTGGGGCACCCGGCCCGGGGGCCGGGTTGCGAGGGGCGCTCTCGCGCCGCCCCCTCGCGCACCCCCGGCGCCGATGGCCGGCCCCGCCGGACCAGGGGGCCGCCTGGCATCCGGGGCGCTTTCCTCGTGGTCGCCGCCGCGACTGTGGCGAGCCCGGCCGTGGCCGGGGCGGCGGCGACCTCGAGGACGCTCCCGCCGTCCTCGCCCGTGACGATCCGCCGGGGTGCATCGCACCTTCGGTGCGATCCGGCCGTGCGCCGCAGTCGTCGGGCCCTGGGGGCCCTCCTTATTGCGGCCCTCCGGTCGCTTCGCTCCCTGCGGGCTGCGTCGCTTCGCTCCTTGCGCAAAGCCCCGGGGGGCTCCTCCGGACGCCCGCCCCCCGGGGGACGGGGGGCGGGCTGAACTCCGCTGTGGCTGAGGTGAGTCCACCGGTGCGTCGTTGGCCGGCGGCACCGTCGTGGTGACGACCAGGGGCTGAGGTTCGAGACGGGGGAGCGGAGCAGCTGCACGTCGAGAAGAAGGTGACCGGCCCGCCGGGGCCCGGGTGGAGGAGCTGGCAAGGAGGGGGGTCGGCCCGGCCCGGAGGGCACGCGCGGCACCGCGAGAAATCCGAGAAAAGCCCTGGTCAGACCCCCTTTCCTGCTTCCGTTTCCGGCCCAATGCTGGTAATGTTGTCCTTGTTGGAAGGGGGTGGTACCCCGGACAACGAGAACCACTCGAAACCCGATCACCGGAGGTACGGACCATGAGCGAGCAGATCACCCCCGAGCGCCAGGCCGAGGCGGAGGCGATCGGCCACGCCGCCTACCAGGCGATGCGCGCGGAGATGATCGAGGCGGCCCGCCAGCGGGAGGGTGACGGCATCGACACCCCCCTGCTCATGGAGGGACTGGAGGCCGAAGCGGCCTACCAGGCCGCCCGTGAGGCGCTGGCCAGCGCCCGCGCCGAGCGTCAGCGCGTGCTGTACGCCATGTGGCGCGCGAACAAGGACCCCCGTGCCGTCGCGGCCCTTATGCCCGCCACGGTCAAGGCCGCCACCGTGCGCGCCGCCGTGGTCAAGCTCGCGCCGTCCCAGGACTTCGAGGCCCTGCCCCTGTGGCGCACCGAGGACGAGGAGGCCGCCGCCACGCACTGACCCCACCCGGCCGGGCGGCGGTTGGCACCGCCGCCCGGCCCGCTCGAAACCCACACCACGTACCAGGAGCAGGCCATGAAGTTCCAGATGCACACCGCCATTGGCTACGACGGCACCCCCGCCCCCACCCCCTCCCCGCTCGACACGCACGAGGCCGCGCGCGAGTTCACCGCAGCGCTGGCCGACCTCTTCCAGGTCGAACCCGCCCGCGTCGTTCACGACGAGTGGCGCACCGCCCCGTACGTGTGGACCAACGTCACCGTCTGTCTGCCGGTCATCGGCACGGCCGTGTTCAGCGTCGACAGCCGCAAGAGCGGAGCCGCCGCGCTCCGGCTGTACCTGAACGAACGGCCGGTCCCGGTCGACTGGACGCCGGAGGGGGCGCCGGGACACGGCGGGCACGAAGGCCCGCGCGGCAGCGTCGGGCAGACCCTCGCGCAGGCGGTGGCCGACTATCAGGCCCGGCAGTCGCAGGACACCGTCAAGCAGTGAACGAGTTCCCGGGGGCGGCGGCGGTCGCCGCCCCCGGGGCGGCGAAAAAACCCAGGTCAGGCCCGGTTTTCCGCTTCCACTTCCGGCTCAATGCTGGTAATGTTGTACTTGTTGGGAGGGGGTGGCACCCCGACCGACACCACCACTCGAAACCCGCACCGAAAGGGCGTGCCCCTCATGGCGAAGATGACGACCGAGACCGCGATCCAGCACCGCAAGGCGGCCGCCCTGGCCGGCCTGGACCGCGACCTCACGCCGGACGAGCGGGAATTCGTCCTGGACCACTGGATGGAGGAGGGCACGGCCCGGCTCGACGGCGCGTTCTTCACGCCTGGCGGACTGGCCGCAGACCTCACCCTGAATGCGTTCGGCAAGGCGCGGGTCATCGACCTGTGCGCGGGAATCGGCCGCTTGGCCTGGACCGCTCACCAGTACCTCGGCGCCCACGGCGCCGCCCGAGAGATCGTGTGCGTGGAGAAGAACCCGGAGTACGTCCGGATCGGGCGCAAGGTCCTGCCGGAAGCCACCTGGATCTGTGGCGACGTCTTCGACGTGCCGACGATGGACCTGGGCGGACAGTTCGATGTGGCCCTGGCCAACCCGCCGTTTGGCCGGGTCTCCAGGAACGGGCGCACCGCCCCCCGCTACAGCGGCCCCCAATTCGAGTACCACGTCATCGACATCGCCGCCGAGGTGGCCCGTCAGGGGGTGTTCCTCATCCCCCAGGAGTCTGCCCCCTTCCGGAACAGCGGATGCGCGTTCACTGAGCAGCGGACCGCCCAGTACGAGCGGTTCGAGCGTCAGACGGGGGTGACTCTGGAGCAGGGATGCAGCGTCGACACGTCCCAGTACGTCGACGAGTGGCGGGACGCCGCCCCGCGCACGGAGATCGTGACCGCCGACTTTGAGGAAGCGCGGACGCGCCCGGCGAAGGCCGCCACGGCCCCGACGGCCCCCAAGTCCAGGAACTGGCTCGCCATGCCCGCCACGGAGTTCGCCGTCAAGCCGAAGGCGGCACAGGCCGCCCTGTTCGGCATGGGGGACGACAAGGCAACCGGCACCATCGGGCTGTTCGACGGGGAAGCCCTCTTCTGACAGGCCGGTTCGCTCCCTCCCCGCACGGCACGGAAGCCGTGCGGGGAGGGAGGCGTCGTGCGCGCGGCGGGGGCGCCGGCCTGTTGTCGGTGGCTGGGGTGGCCGCGCGCGCCGCACCGTGCTGCGATCCGTGGGCGGCGGTGGCGTTGTGGTGGCCGGCGTGGGTGCGCGGCGTCGTGTCTTCCGGCACCCGGCCCGGGGGGCCGGTTTGCGAGGGGCGCTCTCGCGCCGCCCCCTCGCGCTCCCCCGGCGCCGGTGGCGGGGGTCGGCGGTGCGGCCGCGGGTTTCGTGGTGGGGCATCGCACCTTCGGTGCGATCCGGCCGTGCGCCGCAGTCGTCGGGCCCTGGGGGCCCTCCTTATTGCGGCCCTCCGGTCGCTGCGCTCCCTGCGGGCTGCGTCGCTTCGCTCCTTGCGCAAAGCCCCGGGGGGCTCCTCCGGCGCCCGCCCCCCGGGGAGGTGGACCGTGGCTGAACTCCGCTGTGGCCGAGGCGGCACGAGCGCGCCGTCGTCGGCCGGCGGCACCGTCGTGGTGACCGTCAGGGGGTTGAGGTCGAAGAAGGGGTTGAGGGGGAGCTGGTCGACGTCGAGATGTGCAGGGCAGGCCCGGGGGAGCGGAGTCCCTGGGCGGTTTACGTGGCGGGCCGTCTGCCGTCTGCGGGTCCGTCGTGGTGCTGAAAAGCGGCTGGCAGGGAGGGGGGTCGGCCCGGCCCGGAGGGCACGCGCGGCACCGCGAGAAATCCGAGAAAAACCCTGGTCAGACCCCCTTTCCCGCTTCCATTTCCGGTCCAACACTGGTAATGTTGTCCTTGTTGGGAGGGGATGGCACCCCGAACAACGAGGACCACTCGAAACCCGCCGAAAGGTGCTGGATATGAACGTCAAGGCCCGCAACTCCCGCCCCGCCGCCGCGAAGGCCAGCGAGACCCCCGAGCCGATCGTCATCAACACCCGTCACCCGGAGTCCGGTCTGGCGATCAGCTACCGCGTCACGGTGGACACGGTGGAGCGCGCCGAGGTGATCAGCGAGGCGGGGGTTTCGGTCGGACTGGTTGCCCGGCTCACGATCCAGACGAGCCCGCGACAGCGCCCCGTGACCATCATGGCTAGCCGCCTCATCGGCGAGGGGGTGTGGTACTCCGACGCCATGACCGAGCGCGGCGGCCGCGTCCACTACTCCCGAGGGTTCGGGAACCGGCGCGGGACGCCCCGCCGCCTCCTGGCCGACCTCGGCGACGTGCTCAGCATCTGCGCGTACGACGTTCCCGGACTGGTCGAGGAGGCGGAGCCCGGCCGCCCCCTGAAGCTGCGCAAGGTGAAGGCCAAGGGCAAGGCGAAGGCCGCCGCCAAGGCGTGACCCGAATGGCCGGGGCGCGGCCAGCGCCCCGGCCCCCGCGGGGGGGCCGGATCAAAAAATCCCTGGTCAGGCCCCCTCTCGGCTTCCAAATCAGGCCCAACTCTGGTAATGTTGTCCTTGTTGGGAGGGGATGGCACCCCGACCGACACACCTCGAAACCGCACCGCAAGAGAGGCACCGAAATGGCCACCAAGACGACGCGCCGCCGCTCCACCAAGTCCGCCGAGGAGCGCGAGGCCGAGGTAGCCGCCCTCCATGAGCAGCTGAACGACGCGATTGCGTCCCTGGTATCCGCCGACGGGTGGAAGGCGATGCTCCGCGCCACCGTCGCGAACCTCGGCCGCTACTCCGTCAACAACATGTTGCTGATCCTGGCCCAGTGCCCGCACGCCACCCAGGTCCGGAGCTTCAAGCAGTGGAAGGAGCACGGCCGCCACGTCCGCAAGGGGGAAAAGGGGCTGCGGATCTTCGCCCCCATGACGGTCAAGAAGAAGGACAAGGACGGTAACCCCGTCCTTGACGAGAACGGCCAGGAACAGAAGCGCGTCATCTTCAAGACCGTGCCGGTGTTCGACATCAGCCAGACCGACCCCGACGAGGGGACCACCCCGGACGAGACGCCGGAGGCCGCCTACGCGCTCGGCGTGAAGGTGACCGGCGAGGCCCCGGCCGAACTGTGGGAACGCCTCACCCACCACGCGGAGAAGGTGCACGGCTACTCCGTCCGCCTGGAGCCCACCAGCGGTGAGGACGGGTACACCGACCCCAGGACCCGCGTAGTCGGCATCAAGGAGGACGACCCCGAGGCGCACCGCGTGATCACGCTCGCCCACGAAGTCGGACACATCGAGTGCGGACACGTCGCGGACCTTGACGAGTACCGCAGGCACCGGGGCCGCATGGAGTGTGAGGCCGAATCCGTCGCGTACATCGTGGCCGGGGCGGCCGGGCTGGACGCCGCCCTAACCTCCGTCCCGTACATCGCGGATTGGGCAGGCCGGACCGCCGAGGAGGTGCGGGCGACGCTCGCCGCCGCCAGTGAAACCGTCCTCCGCGCCGCTCGCGCGATTCTCGCCACCACCGCCCCGGCGGACGAGGAGGCCGAGGCGGCCCGCGTGGCAGAGGAGGCGGCCCACGCCGCCTACCAGGCGGAGCGCGCCGAGATGATCGAGGCCGACCAGCAGCGCGAGCAGGCCCAGCCGGTGAGCGCCGCCCTGGAGACCGCCCCCGCCCAGGGGTGACCCGAAGCCGGGGGGAGGGGACCCCCTCCCCCCGGCGCGGCGGAGGCGGCGGCCGGTCGCCGGGGGTGCGGCCGCCGCGCCCGAGCGGGCCCCGCCCCGCCGTGGGCGACGGCCGCGCCGAGGCAGCCCACGGCCGGTGCGCGTCGCCACGGTGCGGCACCCGGCCGGGGCCGGGTGCGAGGGGCGCTCTCGCGCCGCCCCCTCGCGCTCCCCCGGCGCCGGTGGCCGGCCCCGGCGCCAGGCTGCGGGCCGGCCCTGGGGGAGCGGCAGCGGTGGGCGGTTTACGTGACCGGCCGTCCGCCGTCTACGGGCCCGTCGTGGTGCTGAAAAGCGGCTGGCAAGGAAGGGGGTCGGCCCGGCCCGGAGGGCACGCGCGGCACCGCGAGAAATCCGAGAAAAACCCTGGTCAGACCCCCTTTCCCGCTTCCATTTCCGGCCCAACACTGGTAATGTTGTCCTTGTTGGAAGGGGATGGCACCCCGAACAACGAGAACCACTCGAAACCCGCACCACGGAGGCAGGGCAATGATCCTCTCGAACTTCCGCACCGCAGACGGCCGCCGCACCGCTGAACTCACGGAGACCACGATCACCGTGTTCGAGGGCGGCAAGATCATCGCCGAGGTTCCCGCGACCGAAGCGCACCGCGAGTACCCCGGGACCGTCTGGGGAGTGATCAACTCCGTCACCGACCCCGAGACCATCGAACTGGCCCAGATGATCGACTTCATCGTCTCCGCCACGACCGACGTCGTCCGCCCGGTTATGGCCGGACTCCCGGTGCAGTTCCTCACGGACCGCTTCACCACCGACCGCGCACTGACCACGGTCGCGAACGCCTACGAGGCCAACCGCAACCGGTTCGGCTTCCCGCCGGGCCGCGCGGCCGGTCTGGCCGGGGCGCGACTCCTCCGCACCACGATCGCCGGAGTCAGCGACCGCGTGCTCATCCAGGTCAGCCGGGCCGTTGAGGCCGCCTACAACAGCCAGCGCCAGCACTGACCCCCACTCACCGGGGGCGGCGGATGGCACCGCCGCCCCCGGGCCCCTCGAAACCCGCCCGCACGTCAGGAGGCAACAGCATCAACGCCGTAACCGCCCACTTCCTGGGGACCATCAGGTACGACGCCGCCACGCACGACTACGAGGGCCAGCCCCTGCCGACCGAGCAGCACATCCACTCCAGGGTCATCGCCGAAGACATCGCAGACGAGTTGCGGCACTCCCTGGGATACGAGAAGCCCGACGGAGCCGACTACGTTCAGCAGGTCCACGACGTGGCCGTACGCCCGGCCGAACGGCTCCGGCAGGCACTCATCCGAGCCGTGCAGATCAACAACGCTCACCACGCGCGGGGGCACGGCATGGAGTGCACGTGCGACCTTGACGCGCTCGAACTGGTCGAGCAACTCGCCGCCTACGCCACCGAGGCGTAACCGCGCGTCCCCTCCCGCGTCTGGAGCACGGGCCCCGGGCGCGGCGGGGGCGCCGGTCTGTTGTCGGTGGCGGGGGTCCGGCGCCCCGAGCGGGTTCCGCACCGCCGTGGGCGGCGGTGGCGTTGTGGTGGCCGGCGTGGGTGCGCGGCGTCGTGTCTTCCGGCACCCGGCCCGGGGGGCCGGTTTGCGAGGGGCGCTCTCGCGCCGCCCCCTCGCGCTCCCCCGGCGCCGGTGGCGGGGGTCGGCGGTGCGGCCGCGGGTTTCGTGGTGGGGCATCGCACCTTCGGTGCGATCCGGCCGTGCGCCGCAGTCGTCGGGCCCTGGGGGCCCTCCTTATTGCGGCCCGCGCTTCGCGCGGGCTGCGTCGCTTCGCTCCTTGCGCAAAGCCCCGGGGGGCTCCTCCGGCGCCCGCCCCCCGGGGAGGTGGACCGTGGCTGAACTCCGCTGTGGCCGGGGCGAGTCCACCGGTGCGTCGTTGGCCGCCGGCACCGTCGTGGTGACGACCAGGGGCTGAGGTTCGAGACGGGGGAGCGGAGCAGCTGCACGTCGAGGAGAAGGTGACCGGTCCGCGGGGGGAGCGGGGGAGCGGCGTCCCTGGGCGGTTTACGTGACCGGCCGTCCGCCGTCTGCGGGCCCGTCGTGGTGCTGAAAAGCGGCTGGCAAGGAAGGGGGTCGGCCCGGCCCGGAGGGCACGCGCGCCACCGCGAGAAATCCGAGAAAAACCCTGGTCAGACCCCCTTTCCCGCTTCCATTTCCGGTCCAACACTGGTAATGTTGTCCTTGTTGGAAGGGGATGGCACCCCGACCAACACCACCACTCGAAACCCGAACGCTGGAGGTAGAGGACATGACCACCGCGACGCGCGCCCCCGAGTTCTTCACCTGCACCTGCAACGTCCGCCCGGAGCCCCACCGGGTGCCGGTGCAGCGCATCGTCGTCACGCCCGCCGCCATCGTTGACCCGGACGGCATCCGCGACACCCTGATGAACGTCTGGTACGACGCCACGCTGTTCTTCGGCCCGGACGTCGTGATGGTCGTCGCATACGAGGAGGGCGAGGAGACCGGCGCGGCGGACGCGGCCCGCGAGTGGGCGGACGCCCAGGGGTTCGCCGTCGAGCCGTACGACGGCGAGTTCGTCACCGCGCGCATCACCCCCGAGGGGGCGCCCCAGGTGCCCGGCGAGGACCGGCCGGTCTACCGCTACGCCGCATAGAAGGACCGGCAGGGAGGCGGAAAACCCCAGGTGAAACCCGGTTTTCCGCTTCCCGATCCGGCCCAACTGTGGTAATGTTGTCCTTGTTGGGAGGGGGTGGCACCCCGACCGACACACCTCGAAACCCGCACCACCGGAGGAACATCGTGGCCCGTACTCACCACCACCGCCGCTACCGCGCCGCCCGCGCGGGCAACCCCGCCCGTCTGCTGGGCATGGACGACCGCGCCGCCGCCCGGAAGGGCATTCTCACCACGGCCGCGCGGGACGAGGACGGCCACCCGCAGCTCACCGCCCGCGCCGTCGCCCGGGGGCAGGCCCAGGACACTCCCGGCAAGCGCAAGGCGTACCAGAAGGCCGCGCACCGCCGCGACCGCGCCGCCGCCCGCGCGGCCCTGGCCACGGCCCCGTTCCGCCGCGACCCCGCCAGCCGTCAGGCCCTCCGCCTGGAGCGCGCCCTTACCCCCGTCACCCGCCGCCGCGTGGACTGGGACATCAGCTGACCTACGCCCCCGCCGGGGCGGCGGATGGCACCGCCGCCCCGGCCCCTCGAAACCCCACCAGCGCGAGAGAGGCCCCGAGCATGACCACCAGCACCGTTCCCGCGTTCGCCGTTTACGGCCGCATCGTCGACACCGCGCCGCTCTATCACGTGGTGTGCGACCACTGCCCGCAGTGGCTGGGCCCCGTCACCGACGACTTTGAACAGCACGCGTGGGACGTCCGGCGGCACGCGGCGCAGCACCCCGCGCCGTCGGCAGGCACCCGCTGGATTCCCGGCAGCACCGCGCCCCGCCGCGCCACGCGCGGCGAGGAGGTCGGACGGGTGCCGGTCTACCGCGTGATCTGCGACGAGTGCCCCCGGTACATGGGTCGGGGCGGCACCGACCGCGAAAAGCTCACCCAGTACATCGCGCTGCACGTCGCCGTGCACGAGGCGCACTACCGAGTGGTCACAGAAGGGACCATCGAGGCGGTGCGCGCCCACCAGGCGGCCGTCGAGGCCGACCCCGGGCACTGGTCCCACTTCTGACCGGCGACCGGGGCGGCGGCCCGCCGCCCCGGCCCGGCCCGGCCCGCCGGTCAGGGCGGGACGCGACGGCCTGTAGTGGCTCCGACGTCAGCCGCGCCGGTCGCCCACCCTCCCGGAAGCGGGGCGCCGACCGGCAGCCGGCCCCGCGCCCCAGTGCGCCCGCATCGGGGCGCGCGGGGTGGCGGGCCGACCTGGAAATCCCCTGGTAGGACCCGCTTCCCCGCTTCCATTTCCGGCTCAATGCTGGTAATGTTGTACCTGTTGGGAGGGGGTGGCACCCCGACCGACACCACCACTCGAAACCCGCACCGACCCCACGGAGGAACCGTGACCACCCAGACCGACCCGCAGGTCATCGCCGTCACGCTGGAAGACGAGGACGGCACCTACACCCTCACCGGGACCGTCATCGAGCTGAAGCGCCACCAGGAGGCGGGACTCTTCGGCATGGAGCTGATCGGCCTGTACGCCCAGCTCAAGATCGCCGTCGAGGGCGAGGAGGCCGAGACGCAGTTCCTCTCTCGCCTGGTCGACGAAACCCACTGGATCATCGACGACCGGTTCAAGGCCAACGGCTTCCCCGTCTGGTGCCACGGCTTCGGCGCGCGATACCTGCGCTGCCACACCATCAACGCCGAGCTGAGCGATGGGCTGGACAACCTCGCCCGCGAGCGTGGACTGGCCGCCGCCATCGGGCGCGACGTCCCGCTCACCCTCGCCGACGCGTAACCGCGCAGCGACACCCACCCCGGGGCGGCGGATGGCACCGCCGCCCCGGGCCCCTCGAAACCCGGCACCAGGAGGACACATGCAGACCGCCCGCGCGTACGGCAGGGCCCTTGCCGAGCGTCACCGCCGCACCCACGCCGACACCGTCCGCACGGAAACCGGCCGGATCTACTACTACGACCACCTGGTCTCCTACGGAGACCCGTTCTGCACCCCGGTGCGCACGGCGGACGCCGTCCTGCCGATCTGCGACGAGACCGGATGCAACTGCACCCGCGCCGCCGCGCTCCAGGCTCTGGCCGACCGCCCGCGCGAGTGGCAGACCCGGCCCGATGCCGACCGCATCACCCGCGAGCGCACCCACGTCAACGTCGTCTTCGAGGGCCCGAACGGCCCGCAGAGCGTATGCGTCGGGACTGACCGCTGAAGCGCGCGGCCGCGCCGACAGGCCCCGGGCCCCGGCGCGGCCGCGCACCACGGCGGTCAGCGAGGCCGTAGCCGACGGCACGCCGTCGGTGGCCGGCACCGCGCGCCCCGCCCGGCCGGTAGACCCCAGCCCCCCGGGGGCGGCGGATGGCACCGCCGCCCCGAACTCACTCGAAATCCGTCCCTGACGAGAGGAACACCATCATCATGACCACGACCGACGCCACCGCGGCGGCCGAGCGCTACGAGATCGGCGACCGCGCCGCAAACGGCCGCTACCCCGTCGCCGTCGACGGGAAGCCGACCGGCCACATCTACCGATGGCACGGCGGTTGGTACGCCGTCGTCCCGGGCCAGCCGGAGGAGACCCGCCACGACGACCGGCACGCCGCCGCCGCGCACCTGGTCGACCTGGTCGACTCCGGCGCCGTCGAGCCGGGCGCCGCACCGGCCGAGCCCCCGGCCGCCGAGGCGGGCATCGTCCCCTGGCTCTCCCCGAAGCTGAAGCCCACCCGGCGCAACATCATCAGCGCCGCCATCGCGTTCGGGCGCCTCGCCGAACTGGCCTGGAAGCCGGAGGACGAGGACGGGAACCCCACCGGCTACCCGGGGTCAGACAACCCGTGGGACCTCACCTGTGAACTGGACGGAAAGACGGTCGTCCGCTGGTGGAGCCACATGCGGGGGCGCAACGGCGACAACACCCCGCGGCCCGAGTACCGGCACGAGGGCTGCATCCCCTTCGAGGAGCAGGCCGGGAAGGTCGCCGCGCTCGTCGGCGAGCCCGTCACCGCCTGCCCCTGCCAGCAGCACACCCACCCGACCACCGCCGACGTCGCCGACGACCTGCTCAAGCAGGCCGAGCGGGCCCGCCGCGCCGACGACGCCGAGGCCCTGCGCCAGCTGCTCACGCAGCTGCTCGGACCGTGCCCCGCCAGCAGCGCCCGCGGCCAGGCGATGAAGGAGCTCAAGGAGCGCGCCCAGCGCACCAAGAGCTGACGGCCCGACCATCCCCGGGGCGGCGGCGAACGCCGCCGCCCCCTCCAGTCCCCGAGGAAGGAGCGCGATGCCGCGCGTCACCCGGGCGCACACCGTCGCCCACCACCTGGTCCAAGGCGGCCTGACCGACCTGAAACTCAGCGAAGCCGCCCAGATGAAGGACCGCCCTGGCCTCTACCGCGAAGACGGGTTCTCCGTCCGCAGCTACCACGCACCGGACGGCACCCTGCTCACCGTGGCCGGCGCCTACGGCCCGGACTGGTTCATGACCCTCGCCCAGATCCGCCACCGGCTGGAACAGCCGTACATCCGGTACGCCGTCACCGACGACGCCCCCGAGCTCCGCGACCATGAACTGTTGGTCCGCTGGGCCACCGGCGAGGAACTCCGCGCCCGCCGACAGGCCGCCGCGGCCCGCCAGGCGCCGGTCGTCGCCCTGCTCCGCCACCAGGAGGCCGAGCGGGCCGCCGAGGACGCCGGGCAGTCCGCACTGTTCTGACCGTGCCGACCGGCGCCCGCAGGGCCCGCCGGCCTCCCCTTCCCGGGGCGGCGGACGAAGCCGCCGCCCCGGGAACCACCCCGAAAACCCCTGTTCAAGGCGCCCTCACGCTTGAAGATCAGGGGTAAAGCTGGTAATGTTGTCCTTGTTGGGAGGGGGTGGCACCCCGACCGACACACCTCGAAACCCCGACCGTGGAGGACCACGTCTCAATGACCGCAACACCCGCCAAGGGCACGATCACCATCACCCACACCCGCGCCGACGGCACCCTCGTGGAGGGCAGCAGCAAGGGCGACGGCGTGTACGAACTGATCCGCCCCTTGGGCTTCCGCTACTTCCGCTCCCTGGGGATGCTGGGCATCCAGCAGTCCCGGGACAAGGCCGCCAAGCGCTGGAAGATCAACGCCGCCGCCGAGGCCCTGCGCCAGGCCGGATGGACCGTCGAGATCGAGATCGACGAGGACACCCGCCGCACCTTCGCCGAAGCCGAAGAGGAGCGCTACGCGCGGGCCGAGAGCCGCACCGAGCGGTTCGGCACGTACGCCGACAACGCGGCGGGCCGGTCCGAGGCCGCACGCGAGCGCGGCCGCCAGATCGCCGAGGGCATCCCCTTCGGCCAGCCCATCCTCGTCGGGCACAGCAGCGAGGCCCGCGCCCGCCGAGACCAGGAGCGCATCGACAGCGCCCTGCGCACGTACGTCGAGGAGGGCAAGCGCGCCGGGTACTGGGCGGCCCGCGAGAAGGCCGCCGCCGCGTACAAGGAGTTCCGCACCAACCCGGGCCGCACCCTGCGCCGCATCGAGAAGCTGGAGGCCGACGCCCGCCGCGTCGAGAAGTGGCTGGCCGGACAGTCCGCCGGAGGCTACCGCCGCTCCGACACCGACGAACTCCACCGCAGGAAGGCCGAGATCGCGGAGGAACTCGCCCACTGGCGCGAGGTCATCGCCGACGCCGAGCGCCGCGGGTTCAAGGTGTGGGGCCCCGACGACTTCCAGAAGGGCGACTTCGTCAACTGCGGCGGCACCTGGTACCAGGTGCAGCGGGTGAACAAGAAGACGCTCACGATCCCGCACCTCCACGGCGGCGTGCGCGTCGCCGTCGTACGGAAGGACCCCGCGGACAAGACCCGCCGCGGCTACACCATCCCCTACGACAGCGTGAAGGGATGGGCCTCCGCCGAGGACATCGCCCGGCTTGAGGCCGCCGAGCCGGAGCCCGAGGCCGAGCGCACCGTATGCCCCCACTGCGTGAGGGTCGCAAACGGGCAGAAGCGTTTCAGTGAAGCGCGCGGCATGTGCACCGTGTGCGGCTACGCCAAGCCGCAGAACTTCAAGGCCGGGCCCGCGCCCGCCCCGGAGGCCGACGGCCACCAGGAGCAGGCCGAGCAGGCGCCGCCGGTCGAGGAGCCGGCACCGGCGGCCGAGACGTGCCCCATGTGCCACTCCCCCCGGTGGCACCCGGTAGCGCGCCGCTGCGCCAACTGCAACCACGCCCCCGGGGAGCCGACCCCGGCGCCGGCCCCCGCCGCCGGGGAGGACTGGCAGGAGGGAATGGCCCTGGTGTTCATCGTCTCGAAGAACACCCGCCGCACCCGCAAGCGCGCCCTGTGGGCGATGACCCGCCGCGAGGCGCAGGCCGTGTGCGGAGACCCCCGCACCTCCGGCCGCTCGTACATGCTCACCTGGACCGAGCGGCCCGGCACCGAAGGCGCCGACTGGGAATGGGTCCCGGACAACGGGAGTCTCGACCAGGTCCTTGAGGACCTGGGCATCACCCCGCGCCGCGAGTGGACCACCGCCCCGAAGACCGCGGCCGCCGTCGCGCACTAGCGGTCAGCCGGGGTCCGGCCGCCGACCCGGCGGCCGGACCCCGGCACCCCCGCGCAGGGCCGGGCCCCCAACCCCTTGGGAATCAGGCTCTAATCTGGTATTGTTGTCTCTGTTGGGAGGGGGTGGCACCCCGACCGACACCACCACTCGAAACCCGCACCGCACCCACGGAGGAATCCCGCGTGAACCCCTCGCAGCCCCGTCCCGGCATCGCCCAGTACATCGCCGATGTCGTGATCAACCTGGTGCGCTTCCTCGGCCCCGACCCGGCCGCCATCGTCCGTCCCGCGCCCGCCCGCCAGGCCCGCCGGGGCTGACCCGACCACCCCGGGGGCGGCGGATGGCACCGCCGCCCCCGGGCCCGCTCGAAACCCGACCCATCCGAGGAGAACCCCGTGTCCCACTTCCCGCTGATCTCCGCCGTGCACGCCGCCCTGCGCGCCGTCACGGCCGACACCACCCCCGCCACGCTCGACCAGCTCGACAAGGCCCTGGCGGACCTCCCGCTGACCGAGGTCACCGACGGCGCAGAGCAGTCCGTCCGCCTCGCCCTGGAGATGATCGGCCACGCCCGCGACCACGAGCTGTTCCGCGCCGTGCAGGAGATGCAGGAGCAGGTCACCGCCATGCTCACCGAGGGGCCCCGCACCCCCGTGCACAACCACCCCGCCATGCGGGCCGTCGTCCAGACGCTCGGCCTGTGCTACGCCGGCGGCGGGGACTGGGACACCGACAGCGCGTACTACCGGGCGTGGGACCGCGCCATGCACGCCGGGACCTACATGGTCCGCGCCGTGTCCGGCTTCCTGTACTCGGAGCCCGAGTTCACCCCGCAGAAGGTGACGCAGCGGGCGGAAGAGTTCTCCGCCGCCACCCGCCGCGCCATCGCCTACCACGCCCGCGACCTGGCCCGCACCGCACTGGTCATGACCGCGTACGACTACGGCCTGTTCGTCATCGGCACCCGCACCTCCGGCCGCGAGCCCCACACGTGGATTCGCCACATCGGATCGGACACCTTCCAGTTCGAGGTCACCCCGCCCGACCTGCATCGCGCCGCCCCGGCCGGACGACTGATCGTCACCAGCTACAAGACCGGCCAGCGCGTGCACGACCTGGCCCTGTCGACGGACCCGAAGCGCGGCAACGCCGTCGCGGACGCCCTGTTCCTCATCTGACCCAGCACCCCGGCCGGGCGGCGGATGGCACCGCCGCCCGGCCCTCCCCCTCGAAGCCCCGCACCAGACGGAAGGACCCCATGACCACCCCGTACACCGTCAACGACGCCAAGCTGAACGACGCGCTCGACGACGCCCACGAGCGCATCCAGCGCGCCGAGGACCGGCTGGCCCGCGTCGCGTGCGCACACGTCGCCGCCGCCGTCCGCGACGTCCTCACCGACCACGAGCCGACCGCGCCGTTCGACGCCACGCACCTCCGCCTGACCGGGCGTCTCGGCACCGACGTGCTGAGCACCGACGGCACGTACTGGACCGCCACCGGCGAGGAACGGCGCATCCCCGCCGGCGAACTGTTCGACGGTCTGCTCGGGTGGGTCAACCAGCTCAACTACGGCAACCGCCACATCTGGCGGTCCCTGTGCGAGACCGAGGGCACCGCCGTTGGCGCCATCGGGGCACCGGTCGGTTACCGGCTCGACCTGGCCCAGGCCGCGCAGCTCCCCGACGAGGTCCACACCTCCGCCCGGGTGCGCGAGATCCGCGACCGCCTGGCCGCCGCGACCTACCGACCGTGGAGCGTCGAAGAATTCACCTGGAACCGCAACGGCGCCACCGTCGACAAGGACGCCCCGGACGCCGTGCACACCGACTTCGTGGTCAGCGACTCCTCCGGGGCCAAGGTCGCCGAGGTCTCGGTGAGCTACGACGGCCCCGAGGACACCGACACGCCCGCCGAGGACATCGCCGAAACCCGCGCCAACGCCGAGCTCATCACCTGGGCGCCGGAGGACCTGCTCTACCTCCTGGCCTACCTCGACCACCTCGCCGGTGTTGCGGACGCCGAGGAGCTCCACCTGCGCGGCTACTGCGGACACTGCGGGACCGCGCTCTACACCTCCACCGCGGTCGAGACACCGACCGCCCTCGACGGCTCCACCCAGTGCAAGAACAGCCGACTCCCCACCGGCCGCACTCTCGCGATTCAGCACGTCCTGCGCACCTGACCAGCCCCGGGGCGGCGGATGGCACCGCCGCCCCGGCCCCTCGAAACCCCGACCACCAGGAGGACCGCCGTGACCGGCATCCGCTACTCGCCCGACAGCGTCCTGGTCCCGACCACCCCCGGCGCCCTGCTGGAGTGGGCCGCGACCCACATCACCCACGTCGGCATCTACCAGAGCCGACACAGCCTCTTCAGCGGCCCCGGCCGCCTCGCCCACCGCCGATGCTCCGTCGGCGGCGCACTCGACGTCGCCGCCGGCCGCGACCGCATGGCCCCCGACCGCCCGTACGACCTGGAGGCGATCGGCGCCACCCTCGACGACGCGTACCGCATCCTCGCCGAACACCTCGAAGGCGGCCCCGTTCCCATCCCGCCCGGCTGCGATCCGACGGCGCACCACAAGACGGTCGTCCACCTGTGGACCCTCGCGCCCGGCCGCACCGCCCAGCAGGCGGCCGCAGCCCTCCGCGCGGCCGCCGAGACCGCCGAGGCCGCCGACCGGCTGTTCTGACCTCCCGAGCTCCGGGCGCAACCGCCCGAAGCTCCGAACCCCCAGGGGCGGCGGATGGCACCGCCGCCCCTGGCCCCGCTCGAAACCCGACCGACCAGGAAGAGACCCGTGCACACCAGCACCCCGCCCCCCGACGAGGAGAGGACCGGCACCACTGCCGAGGCCCCTTCCGCCCCGCCGCCCGCAGCAGCCGGCCCCGTCGTGGTGATCCCGTGCAGCGCCACCAAGAGGCCGGTCCCTGATGGCCAGAAGATCCCCGCCGAGGAGCTGTATCAGGGCCTGTACTTCACCAAGTGCCTCACGGCCGCCCGCGCCATCCCTGGCGGAAGGGTCCTGATCCTCAGCGGCCGGTTCGGGCTGATCGCCCCGCGCACCCGCATCACCACGTACGAGCAGCGGCTGAACCCCCGCGACGTCGACCACGCCAAGCACCGCGCCCAGGCCGACGCCATGGGGCAGGCCGTACGCCACGCGCCCGAGGTGATCGCGCTCGCCGGCAAGGACTACGCCGCCGCGGTCGCCGCCGTCTGGCCGCACGCGGTGCGGCCCCTCGCGGGCGCCGGCATCGGCGTCCAGCTCCAGCGGCTGACCCGCATCGCCGAAGCCGCCGACCCCCGGGCCGCCGCCCTGGCCTACGCCACCGCGGCGGCCGCCCGCTGACACGGCGGCCGCGCCGACCGGCAGCGGTCGGACCGCCAGGCGCGCCCGCCGTCGCCCGCCACGCCGCCGGGCGACGGCCGTCCCGTCCCCGCACCGCCCGGCGCGCACGCATCACTCACCCGCGGCCCCCGCGCCGCCCACCGAAAGGAGACCTGCCCTGTCCACCCCCGTGTTCCTGCCGCTCGAAGTCGTCAAGCCGCAGCCGTTCGGCGGCCGCGCCATGGACGAGGCCATTCAGGAGCTGCTCGCCGAGATCCGCGAGCTCTACCTGGCCGACGGCACTCCCTGGGTCGTCGGCTATTCCGGCGGCAAGGACAGCACCATCACGGCTCAGCTGGTGTGGATGGCCCTGGCCGGCCTGCCCGTCGAGCAGCGCACCAAGCCGGTGCACGTCATCTCCACGGACACCCTGGTCGAGAACCCCGTGGTCGCCGCGTGGGCGAACCGGTCCCTGGAGGCCATGCGCACCGCGGCCGCCGCCCAGCAGCTGCCCATCGAGGCCCACCGCCTCACCCCGGAACTCGAAGACACCTTCTGGGTCAACCTCATCGGGCGCGGCTACGCCGCACCTCGGCCCAAGTTCAGGTGGTGCACCGAGCGGCTAAAAATCCGGCCCTCGAACAAATTCATCATTGACGTGGCCAACAAGTACGGACAGGTGATCCTCGTCCTCGGCATCCGCAAGGCGGAGTCCACCACCCGGCGCCGGACGATGGAACGGCACGAGAAGGGCCGCGTCCGAGACCGGCTCAGCCCGCACGGCAGCCTGCCCGGATCACTCGTCTACTCGCCGGTCGAGGCGTGGACCACCGACGAGGTATGGATGGCCCTGATGCAGTACCCCAACCCCTGGGGCCACTCCAACAAGGACCTGCTGGCGATGTACCGCGGCGCCTCCGAGGACAGCGAGTGCCCCCTGGTCGTCGACACCTCCACCCCCAGCTGCGGCGACAGCCGCATGGGCTGCTGGACCTGCACGATGGTCGAGCAGGACAAGAGCCTGAAGGCGATGGTCACCAACGACGAGGAACTCGACTGGATGCGGCCCCTGCTGGCCCTGCGCGACGCCCTCGACATCGAGGACGACCGCCACCTGCGGGACTTCCGCCGCATGAACGGCACCCTCATGATCCACCGGGACCGTCTGGTCCACGGCCCCTACACCCAGAGCGCCCGCGAGGACTGGCTGCGCCGCCTGCTGGAGGCACAGACGAAGATCCGCGCCCGCGGCCCGGAGTACGTCCGCGACATCACCCTGATCACGCTCGACGAGCTGCACCTGATCCGCCGGATCTGGGTGTTCAAGAAGCACGAGGTCGAGGACAACCTCCCCACCATCTACGAGGAGGCCACGGGCGAGCCGTTCCCCGGCCGCCCCCTGGACGAGACGATCGCCTTCAACGCGGCCCAGTCGATGATCGACACCTTGCGCGAGGTCTGCGGCGACGACGAGGAGGAGTTCCTCCGCGTCCGGGCCCTGCTGGAGGTCGAGCGGATCTACAACTCCTCCACCCGCCGCGCCGGCCTGTACGACGCCCTGGAGAAGGTCCTCATGAAGCACGGCTTCGAGGACGAGGAGGACGCTCTCGCCTTCGCCCGCTTCCGCCGCGGCGAGCCCGCCAAGGAGCAGGGGGCACTGTTCTGACCACCCGCGCGGCCGCCGTCAGCACCTCGGCGGCGGCCGCGCCGGCACCGATCCAGGCCCCGCACTTCCCACGCCCGGCCCAAGTGCGGTATTTTTTTCAATGTTGGCTAGGGTGGCACCTGGCCGGCACCACCTGCTGCATCACTCGAAACCCCTACCAAGGAGCACCACCCCCATGATCCCCAATGGCGTCACCCCTGCCGACGACCAGATCGCCGCCGACATCTTCGGCGTGAGCGTCGGCTACTGGCAGGACACCAAGCACTGGCAGAAGATCCGCGGCCTGAAGCTCCTCAACCGCGAGGGCAGCCGCCGGCGGCTCTACTCCAAGGAGCAGCTGCTCGCCGCGCACACGGAGGAGGAGCGCGCCAAGGCCGTCAACGAACAGCCGAGGTACGACCTCCCCCCGGTGCCGGCCGACGAGCACCCCGACGACCTGCTCGACCTGGAGGAGGCGCTCTACGCCCTGCCGGAGGAGCGGCGCGTCACGCTGAGCACCTGGAAGACGTACAAGTACGGCACCAAGACCCGCCTGCCGGACCCGGACTTCAACCTCGGCGGCCAGGAGGTGGACGGCGAGATCGTCGGCGGTGAGGACTTCTGGCGCCGGCAGACCATCCTCGACTGGGACGCCAACCGTCCCGGCCGAGGAAGCCAGCCCGGCCGCGGCCGGAAGGTGGGCAGCAAGAACAAGGCCCCGCGGCAGCCCACGCCCCAGGCCGAGGAACGCAGGCGGCACGCCCGGCTCCTTCTCGACGAGCAGCCGGCCACCGTCACGGCCAAGGTGCTCGCCGAGAGCCTCGGGGTCCACCCGGTGCACGCCGAGCGCCTGCTTCGCGCCGCCCGGCTGGAGAAGGTCCGCGACCTCCTGGAGGAACGAGAGGACCTGACCGTCGAAGACGTCCAGCACGAGACCGGCCTGACCGTCGTAGCGCACGCCCGCAAGCTGCTCGACGAGGCCCGCACGACCACCACCGCGCAGTGAACCCCCGCCCGTCGGGCCCTGGCAGGATGACCTTCGCCAGAACCGGACGAGTGGGGGAGCACGAAGGTGGCCAGGGGCGGCATCGAGCGAGCACTGGAGTACGTCGCCGAGCGCAGCGTGCTGGTGCCACACGGATGCCGATACTGGGTCAGGAGCCTGACGACGGACGGCTACGCGAAGGCCGTCGTGACCGAGGCCGGACGCGAACGCACGGTGCGGGTGCACCGGTGGCTGATGGAACTGCTGCACGGCCCGCCCCCACCGCGCACGATCACCGCGCACAGCTGCAACGAGTCACTGTGCGTCGCGCTCGACCACCTGTCGAACGCCACCCAGCGCACGAACATGCGGCAGATGGCAGACCAGGGACGCGCGGCCGGCCGGGCACACCTCGGCTACGCCGACACCCGCGGCTCCCTGGGCCGTGCGCAGGCCATCCAGGCCGCACTCCGCGACGGGCTGGACCTGGACGCGCTCGCCGCCGCGATGCTCGCGGGCGAGGCACGCCCGCTCGTCCGCCAGGCCCTGGCGAACGGGTACGACGCGGAGGCGTACCTCGCCGCCGTGCGTGCCTCCGATCCGAGCTCCGCGCTCGTACCGCTCTTTCCGGCGGAGGCGGCCGAGGAGGCCCCCGGCGCACCGGAGGACGGACAGATGTCGTTGTTCTGAGGGCGCCAACACCGAAGGCCCCGCCCTGGCGGATGGGTAACCATCCCCGGGCGGGGCCTTCGGCATTGAACGAGGACCTCAGCCAGCCGCTCCTGGCGGAAGGGTCGCCCCCTCTACGTTCTCCGGCGACCCGTCCTGAGCCGGGAGCGTCACCGGCCCACCGGGCGGAGGGAAGTTGTACGCGGCGGCCGCCGACTGCGAAGCAGCCGCAGCGTCCGGCGTCGACGCCGCCGCCCGGTCCGACTCCGCAGGTGCTTCCGCTTGCTCCGCACCGGCGGACTCATCGGCACCCTGCTCGGCGACAGCAGCCACCGCCTGGTCGAAGTTGCGCTTCGCCGTACGGACCTGACCCACCGAGATGCCGAGACGCTCCGCCACCTGCTGAGCGGGAATCTCCGTGTCCAGCATCTCGACCACGAGCGCGTCGAACCTCTCGCGCTTCTCCACCAGCTGCCCGTTGCGCTCCTCGCGGAGCTTGGCCACGCGCCGCTCGGTCTCCTCGTCGAAGTCGTCGATCTCCTCTTGCAGCAAGATCGCCTCTCCCGCGATGCGGAGACGCTCCTCCTCCTGCTTGACGAACCGAGCCGCCTTCTCCCGCGCCGCCTCCCGGGCCTGCACCGCCCGGGAGCCCCGCCGCTGCTTCTGCGTCATGCGCTGCTGCACCTCCGTGTCTTGGGACTGCCGGGCCACATTCTGCCGCCCAGCAGATCGCGGACGGACGCCGCCCACGCGGCGACACTGCACATGACGGCACGGCTGGCCGTCTCCAGGCGGTGCACTGCAAACCGCATCGGCACGATCGGTGTGGCAGCGCCGGGCCGTGCGGCGTGGTGCACGTCAGCCGCGCCGCGGCATCGCATGTGACATGCGGGCGCCGGGGTGCGGCACCCGGCCCGAGGGGCCGGGAGCGCGAGGGGCGCTCTCGCGCCGCCCCCTCGCGCTCCCCCGGCGCGGGGGCGGCCGCACCGTCACGGCATGTGCCGCCGGTGCGGGGCGCGCGGGCGGGGTGCACCGCCGGCCGCATCGGCACCGCACGTGAAGTCCTGGCGGAAGGGTGCACCGCAGGTGCACGGCCACCGCACGGCCACGGCCGGTGCCGTGGCCGTGCGGTGCACCGGTCGACTGCACGTGACCGCCCGGCAGCAGTGCACGTGCGACGCACCGCCGCGATCCGCAGCACCGGCAACGCGCTGCGGACCGTGACGCCACGTCATCCCGGCTCACCATGTGACGCGTCCACAGGTGACGTCGCAGGTGCGCCTTTCCACAGCCATGTCCGGAGGACCTGACTATGGAAAGCCGCCAGACTATGTCTGTGACCGTCCTGCTCTTTCAGCCCGTCGCCGTCCAACCATCATCGTGATCGTCGCAAGCTTCTCCACGATTCGGTTGTACGCGCAACGCGCTTCAAGATCATTACGGTCACAGCTCATGCATTACGAATGACCCAGGTAAGATCGCGCCCATGATGACCGTCCACAAGCTGAGCGCTGGGGACGGGTATACGTACTACATCCGCGAGACTGCCAGCGCGGATCAGGCCCGCGAACGCGGCCAGGAGCTGGGCGATTACTACACCGCCAGCGGCAATCCACCGGGCGTCTGGATGGGCGCCGGTATCGACGCCCTCGGCGTCTCCGGGACGGTCACCGAGGCGCAGATGAAGGCGCTCTACGGCGAGGGTCTGCACCCGGATGCCGAGCGCATCATCGCCGAGCGCATCGCCGCCGGAGACAGCACGAAGCAGGCGATGCGGGCCGCCCGGCTGGGCCGCAAGTTCATGCAGTTCAAGCAGAAGGACACGCCGTTCGGGCGGATGCTGCATGAGGAGATCGAGCGCTTCGTGCGGATGGAGAAGCGCGAGCCGAACGCGACGGAGCGGGCCGAGATCCGGGGCCGCGTCGGCGCGGTGCAGTTCCGCACCGATCACGGCCGCAGCCCCGAGTCCAAGGAGGAGCTGGGCCGCTTCATCAAGGAGCAGGAGGGCGGCAAGCAGCGCAATGCAGTCGCCGGATTCGACCTGGTGTTCCGCGCGCCGAAGTCGGTATCCGTGCTGTGGGCGCTGGGGGATGAGAGCGTGCGCCGGGCCGTCGAGCAGGCCCACGTGCAGGCGATCGAAGAGACCGTGCAGTGGCTGGAGCAGAAGGCCACGATGACCCGCACCGGGGTCAACGGCATCGCCCAGGAGGACGTTGCCGGCGGCCTGATCGCCACCCGCTTCCGGCACTACGACAGCCGCACCGGCGACCCTCTCCTGCATGACCACGTGGTGGTCGCCAACAAGGTCATGGGGGCTGACGGCAAGTGGCGCACGCTCGACGGCGGGCTGCTGTTCGCGCAGAACGTGCCCGCCAGCGAGCACTACAACCTGCGCGTCATGGAGATCGTCTGTGAAGACCTCGGGCTGCGGGCAGAGGCCCGGGAGGTCACCCCTGGCAAGCGCCCGGTTATGGAGATCGCCGGGGTCGGCACGGACCTCATCGAGGCCAACTCAACCCGTTCGCAGAGCATCAAGGAGCGCACCGCCGAGCTGGTGGCGGAGTACCGGGAGCGGCACGGTTACGACCCGTCGAGCAAGACCCTCACAGCCCTGATGCAGCAGGCCACGCTGGAGACACGACCGGACAAGAAGGAGGCCCGGCCGCTCGCGGAACTGCGCCAGGCATGGCGGGAGTCGGCCGTCGAAGCGTTCGGTTCCGACCGCGTGGACAACCTCCTCCGTGCTGCCCGGGTGGCGGCGCAGAACACTCGTCCGGGCGCTGCTGCCGTGCCGCATCTGGACGTGCACAAGGCCGCCCGAGAGATCATCGAGACGGTCTCGGAGCACCGCAGTGTGTGGGGCCGGCGGCAGGTCTTCGCCGAGGCCCAGCGGTGGGTCATGGCGGCCACACTCGGTGCCGCACCGAGCGGTGACCTGGCCGAGCAGATCACCGATCGCGCGCTCGCGGCCGAGGTCATCGGCATCACTCCGCCGGACCTCAACCCCAGCTTCCCGGGGGTGGCCCGAGCGGACGGAACGAGCATCTACCGCCGCCGGGAAACCGAGCTCTACACCTCCGTCAGCGTCCTCGCGGCCGAGGACCGGATCGTCTCCGCCGCCCGTACACAGGTGATTCCAGCGGTGTCCGCGGAGGTCTACCAGGCCGTCGAAGACGCCTACCAGCAGGCCAACCCGAACCGCCGCCTGGACGCGGGCCAGCGCGAGCTCGCCCGCACCTTCGCGTGCAGCGAGATGCTCGTAGCGGCGGGCATCGGCCCGGCCGGTGCGGGCAAGACGACCGCCATGCAGGTAGCCGCCGATGCAGTCCGCGCGAGCGGCGGCCGCGTCATCGGTCTGGGTCCCTCTGCCCGCGCTGCCACTGAGCTTTCCGCCGGTCTGGAGGCCCCGGCCTTCTCGCTGCATGACTGGCTCGGAGCCCGCGAGCGGCTTCACCAGGGCAAGCGCGTGGCCCCCGAGTACCAGCTGTCTGCCGGCGACGTCATCGTGATCGACGAGGCAGGCATGGCGGGCAGCAAGCGCATCGCCGCCGTCATTGCGGAGGCCCAGGAGGCCGGTGCGCTGGTCCGTCTGATCGGTGACCCCTTCCAGCTCGCCGCCGTGGAATCCGGCGGTGCTCTGCGACTGCTCGCCAACACCGTCGACGTCGTCGAGCTGGAGAACCTGCACCGGTTCCGTGCACCCGGAGAAGCGGCCGCCACCCTCGCCCTGCGCAGCGGCGAACCCGAGGATGCGTGGACCTGGTACCTGAACAACAGCCGCGTCGTCGCTGGTACGCGCGAGCAGATGCTGCACGCCATCTTCACCGACTGGCAGGCCGACATCGAGCAGGGCCACACGGCGCTGATGATGGCGGACGACAACGCCAGCGTCACCGAGCTCAACACCCTCGCGCAGGCATACCGGATGGGCCGGGGGCAGCTCGACGCCAGCCAGAGCGTCGACCTCGGCGAGGGCCTCCAGGCCCACCGCGGCGACCTCATCGTCACCCGCAAGAACGACCGCAGGAACGCGGTCATGGGCGGCCGAGACTTCGTCAAGAACGGCGACCAGTGGGCCATCGAGGCCGTCCGGGACAACGGCGACCTGGTCGTACGGCACACCGACCACGGCGGCCGGACCGTGCTGAAGGCCGAGTACGTCGGGACCTTCGTCGAACTCGGCTACGCAGCCACCGGCCACCGGGGCCAGGGCGCCACCGTGGACACCGGAAGCGGCCTCGTCACCCGCCGCACCAGCCGCGAGTCCGCCTACGTGCAGGTGACCCGAGGCCGCCTGAAGAACCGTGTCTACGTCGTCCTGGACGAAGGCCAGACGATGCGGGACGTGCTCGACACGATCGCCTCCACCCAGAGGGCATCGGTCTCCGCGACCGAGGCCATCCGGGCCGAGCAAGACCGGGTGTACGGCATTCCCCAGCTGGCTTCCGAGTACAACGACGTGCACGCCCGTGCGCTGTCGCTGCGCTACCAGAACATGGCCCGTTCCGTCCTGGGGGCGAGTGCCGAGGCCGTCATCGCCGAAGAGGCATGGCCTGCGGTCGAGCGTGCCCTGCGTGACGCCGAGCGCGCCGGTTTCGCTCCCGAGCGCATCCTCTTCAACGCGTTCCACGAACGGGACTTCACCGACGCCGAGGACAACGCCGCGGTGTTGAGCTGGCGGATCGACAACCACGTGGACGACGCCCGCAGCGTTCTCCAGCGCCTGGAGGAACAGGGCACGACCCGGCCCCTGATCGACCTGACGGACGACCAGCTTGGCCGTCTGTCCGAGCGAGCCGAGGAGCGGCGCAAGCAGGCACTCGACGCGCTGCACCGGGCCGATGCCCGCGTGGCCAGCCAGCCCCGGCCGGTGGTCGTGGACGGTCTTCCCGTGCCGGCCTGGCCGGGGCGGGAGTACGGAGACCTCACCCGGCTCCAGCTCTCACAGGCCATTGCGGAGGCCCGTCGCGACGCCCGCCTCGCCAGCCTCTCCGTCGTCCAGGCCCGGCGCGACGGCCGGAGCGAGGACGCCGAAGCACACCGTGAGGAGGCCCGCGCGGCGGCCGCTCGTCTGCACGGCCTGAAGACTGAGCAGGCCACCCGCAAGGCCATGGACTGGGTCGACCGCGCCCGCGAGGAGTGGCAGCGCGAGCCGGGGCCCGGCCGTGCCCACACCGCGGGCATGGACGGCGAGACGGTCGCCGCGGAGATGCGCACCAACCTCCATGCGCAGGACGAGGCCCGGGTGCGGCTGGCTCGCGCCGAGTTGGTCGACCAGCGGGTGCGGGCCGAGCAGCGGCTTCGCAGGCTCCTGCCCGACGCGGCCGAGGTCGTCCCGGTTCACACCGGGCCGCTCCCCGAGTGGCTGCTGCCGCGCGAGGCGGAGCGTGACCAGTACACCCCCACCCCGTGGGTCGAGCACCTGGACGCGCGCCGTCAGATCATCGACGACCGCCTTGCCCAGACCGGGGCCGCTCTGGCGGCCAACCCGCCGGAGTGGGCTCGCAGCCTCGGGCCGGTTCCGCCCGAGGGAACCGAGCTGCGCGACACCTGGGAGCGCACGGCCGCGCTCGCCGACGCATGGCGGGCCCGGCGCCAGGTCCGGGCGGATGAACCCGGTCTCGGCAACCAGCCGGTGGGGGAGCGGGACGCGGCGGCCTGGCAGGCGCTGCACGAGCAGGTTGCCGAGGTCGGGCGTCGGGCACGAGCCACCGAGGCAGCCGCCCGCCGTGGCGAGGCCCTCGCTGCGGCGGCCCGGGAAGAGACGTACCCGACCGATGCTGAACGCGAGTTCGCCCCGTCAGGTGAGACCGTCACCGATGTCCTTGTGGATGAGCCGTCCGTGGAGGAGGACATCGAGGTCGTGGTGGAGGAGCCGGAGCCCGAGCTGGTCCGTGACGACGAGCGGGAGCGCGACGAGGACCTGGCCGTCGAGGAGACCGCGGTGGACGTGGTCGAGGCGGCGGTGGACGCTGCGGTCGACGACGTCGCCGAGGTCGTGGTGGAGGAGCCGGAGCCCGAGCTGGTCCGTGACGACGAGCGGGAGCGCGACGAGGACCTGGCCGTCGAGGAGACCGCGGTGGACGTGGTCGAGGCGGCGGTGGACGCTGCGGACGACGACGTCGCCGAGGTCGTGGTGGAGGAGCCGGAGCCCGAGCTGGTCCGTGACGACGAGCGGGAGCGCGACGAGGACCTGGCCGTCGAGGAGACCGAGGAGGTCGTGGTCGAGGCGGCGGTGGACGCTGCGGACGGACAGGAGCAGGAGGCCGACCAGGAGGAGCGCCGGCACCGCAACGAGCCGGACCGGCGCCCGTACGCAGACGTGCCCGATGCCGAGCTCTCCTCGACGCTCGCCTACTACGTCGAAGCGGCCGACGCCGCTCAGGAGCACGCTGCCGCCCAGGAGGCGAAGGCGGAGGAACTGCGGGCCGCTCTGGAGCCGGGCGGTGCGGTCGAGCGGAGCGTGGCCGAGCGGGCGGCCCGGGTCGAGGCCATCCGGGAACTGCGGGCGGCGGCCGTGGAGCTGCCCGCCATGGAGGCCGCCAACATCCGGAGGCGTGAGGAAGCTCTGGGGATCGAGGGACGCCTGGCCGAGACCACGCGCTTCGGGCGGTCCGCTGTGCGGGGCGACGACCGGGCCCAGTTGGAGAGCCGTCTGGCCGACCTTCGGGCGGAGCAGGAGCGGGCGGCCGAGCAGATCACCGCTCTGCGGCAGCGGCAGGCCGAGGCCGAACGGAGGGCCGGCCCGGAGGCTCAGCACGATGAGGTGCTGGCTTCGTGGGAACGCAGTGGCGGGTCGCAGGAGGCGGTGCTGGAGCGCACCCTGGCCGCTCGCCGGCGGCGTGCCGAGGCCGCGGGCAAGGAGGCGGTGACCGCGCGGAGCGAGGTCGAGAAGCTCGACGCAGCCGCCGCGACCGTCCGGCAGGAGATGAACCTCCGCGACGCGCAGCCGTACGAGCAGCGCGTCGCCGAGGAGGCCCGGCGTATCCAGGCCCAGCAGGAGGCTGCCCGGCAGCAGTCTCAGCAGCAGTCCGCGCAGCACCCTGGCCCTGACGAGCAGCAGAGCCGGGGCGGGACCAAGCGGTGACCGAGCCACACATGGCGGAGGCCCCGGGGAACTTCCCCGGGGCCTCCGCCATGTTGGTGAGCTGTTAGCTCTCCTTCTTCTCTCCGCTCTCCCGGCGGGCGGCTCGCGCCTTCGCTGCGGCTTCGGCCTCCTTGGCCAGCCGCGCCACCTGAGCCTTCGCCGGATGGGCGCGGGGAGCGGTCAGGAACTCCGGCGGCTCGTCGAGCCACTGGCCGAACGCGTCGTCGCCGTCGGTCAGCTGCGGCGCCGGTGACTCCATGTGGGAGGTCTGGCAGCTGGCGCTGTTCAGGCGCGGCAGGAACGCGTACAAGTCCTTGATCCACTCGGCTTCCGCGCGCAGGCCCAGCTTGGTGGGGTCGCCCGCGTACGTGCGAACCCACCCGATGTACAGGGCCGTCAGGTGCTCGATGATCCGGGGGTGCCGGTACCAGCACCGGGCGATCTGGTTGCGGACGTCGTACGTCTTGATCAGCCAGTCCACCCAGAGGGTGAGCTCGCCCAGCCGCTTCTCCCGGTCGTCGGGGTCCATGTCGGCCCACACCCACCGCTGGGGAGGTTCCGGCTTCTCCTCCTGGGCGTCGGGGGCCTGGGGCTCGGTGGTGGTCTCAGCCATGGTGCGCCTCCAGCGCGGGAGCGGCCGCCTTGTCCAGGGAGACCGGCGGCAGCGGACGGGCCAGCCACGCCCGCAGGTCCTCGTCCCGCCAGGTCAAGCGCATGTTGGCCCGGATCGGCGGCAGGTTGAAGTATTGGACGATCGCGGTGAACGTGGGGATCTCGCGGAGCTTGTCCACCGGCAGCAGATCGGTCTCCACGATGCCGGTCGACGTCGAGCTGCCCGAGGGGCCGGTGGAGTGGGTCGGCCGCTCGGTCTGCTCCTTGGAGAAGATGTAGTTGAAGTACCGCAGGGTGTTGTCGTCCGCCAGGCCCGGCAGCAGCATCCGCAGCGTGGACGCGGAGATCACGGTCCGGGCCCCGTCCTGCCCAACCCGGGACGCCAGTTGGGCCAGGTCGTGCCAGATGGTGAGCATCGCGATGCCGATGCCGCGACCGGTGGTGAGCGTCGTCGGTAGCTTGGGGTACCGCAGGGCGTTGCCGGCCTCGTCGATGAAGCAGCCCAGGGCCTTCTCCAGCGGCTTGCCGGTCTTCTCGAACCGGTCCTCGGCCGCGTGGATGATCGAGGCGATGATCGAGGTGAACAGAGGCCCGTACCGCTCTGCGTTCGACGGCGAGGCGACCAGGCAGACCGTGCCGTTCTCGTCCAGGAGTTGCTCCGGGCTGAAGTCCGTGCGCTCCGCGACGACCCGGACGTCCTTGTTGCGGTAGACGGCGGCGACCACGTTCAGCGTGAACTGGACACTGCCGGCGCCGTCCTCGTGGAGCTTCAGCCACGGCTGGGCGTAGTCCATGGCGACTTCGGGGTAGTCCGGTTCGAGGATCGCGCGGACGTGGTCGACGGCGTCCTTGCCGAGCGCGAGCCACTCCCGGAAGGCGCGGATACCGCCCTTGCTGATGTGCGCCGCGAGGAGCAGGCCCGCGAGGATGGCGCGGGCCTGCGCGATCCACGGTTCGGCGCGCGGGTCGTAGTGCTTCTGGGCAGCGTCCGCCATCCACTCCGCCATGCGCTCGGCGGAATCGGCGTCGCGCGCGTAGTCCACCGGCGACCAGTGGGCGGTCGTCCGCCCGCCGGGCAGGCCCGCGGGCGCGATGACCCAGACCGGGCCGAGGGCCCGGCGGCTGTTGTAGATGGCCTCCAGGTCGGCGGCCTTGGTGGTGGTGAGGACGCACGGTCCTTGCCACTCGGCGGCGTTGCCCAGCAGAAGACCGGTCGTCTTCGCCGAGCCCGGCGGGCCGAAGGCGATGGCCGACCCGCTCCGCTCGATCACAGCGACGATCTTCTTGCTGTGCTGGCCCCGTCCGGCCGTGATGCGGTCGGGCCGCTCCTCCGGCTTCTCCGGTACGGCCATCTCCAGCTCGGTCTTCTTGCCGCCCCACCGGGCGCCGCCCAGGTGGGGCTTCCGGCCGCCGAAGGCCCGCAGCAGGAGGGCCACCGCGACGATCAGCAGGACGAGGAGGAGCGCGACCACGAGCCAGAACGCCCAGGTTGGCGGTGCCGGATCGTAGACGGCGCCGGGCCCGCGGCTGACGGTCAAGATGATCGTCTCGGGCAGGCTCTTGGTGGAGCTCGCCCAGCCGTGGCCGGTCACCAGCCCGGCCAGCGGCGCGGCCGCGAGCACGATGGCGCTCGCCCCGATGACGAACCCCGCACCGATTGCGGCCAGGAGGGTCTGGTCGTCCACGCTCTTGTCGCCGGCCATCAGACCACCATCCGCTCGTCCGTCTCGAACAGGGACTTCTCGATGTGGCTGAGCATCAACTGGACGGCGTGCGAGCCGCCGCCGCGGCCGACCTTCCACAAGGCGCGGCCGCGTTGGCCGGCGCCCCAGCTCCCGATCAGCTCGCACTCGGCGTCGGTCAGGCCGATCGCCTCGCGGGTGATCTGGAGCGGCTTGGTGTCCTGGGCGAGCTGGATGCGGGTCTCGCACGAGGCGATCAGGTCCTTGGCGATGGCCACGGCCTCCGAGCCGGCCGCGCCCACGGACTCGAAGTCCGACAGGCGGTGCGTGGCCAGGAGCTGGATCGTGCCCGTCGCACGGCTGAGCCGGAGATCGGCGTCGATCTTGCGGACCATGGCCGCGCCGCCGGATCGCATCTGCCGCCACAGCTCGTCACGGACGACGATCCACGGACGCTCGCCCGGCCGGTCGATCGCGGACTGCGCCCAGGAGGAGACACAGGTCAGCACCATCGCCACGGTCTCGTCCCCGTACTGCTCCAGGGCTGAGATGTCGACGGACTGGATCGGGGCGTCCCAGTCGAGACCGATCGACGTCTGCTCGTCGAAGAGACCGCCGAGATGCCCGGTGATCATCCCGCCGAGCGCGCTGCGCAGGGACGCCATGTGCTCGCGGGCGAGCTGGATGTCGTCGTCCCGTACGCGCAGCTCACGCGCCATCGCCTCGGTCGGGTCCTTCAGCTTCGCGTAGACCAGGGGCAGGGTGGGCACGGCTAGTCGGCTCTGCCCGTGCAGCTCGCCGGTGACCTCGCGGACCGCGACGTCGAGGCACTCCTCCTCCTGCGGCCGAAGGTTGCGCTTCAGCTGGAGTTCGAGCAGCGCCTTGAGAAGGGTGAGCCTGCGGCGGTGGATCTCCTTGAGGCGGGCCTGGAGGACGGCCCGGTCCTTGATGAGCTCCAGGTCGTAGCCCAACGGGCCCGCGTCCAGGGGATTCAGGCGCCCGGACAGGCCGGGGCCGAGGCGGACCGGGTCGACCCCGAGGTATTCGCACAGCGCCTTGTACTCGCCCTTGACGTCACCGGCGATCAAGGTCCGGTGCCCCAGGGCCATGAGCCGGAAGCACAACGCCTTGATGTGCGCCGACTTCCCGGAGCCCGGGATGCCGGTCACCATCACGTTCGGGTTGGTGCACAGGCCCTCGCGGACCCACGCCGCAGGGTGGGCGGAAAACGCCTGCATCGTCAGCGTGTTCCACCCCATGTACACGCCGACCGGCGGCAGGCTCGCGGCGTGCAGGAAGGGGTAGATCCCCGATGCGCGCTCGGTGTCCGCCCTGAAGATTTCCGGCTTAGCGATCGAGGCGACCCGGCCCGCGAAGGGCTGGGGCCAGCCCTTGCGCGGGGCGATCCGCATCGCCGCCTCGGGGTCCTCCAGCAGCCGGGAGCGGCGCCGCTCCGCAGCGGAGAGCTGCTTGGGGATCGGCTGGCCCTCCGCTTCATCGAGGAAGTCCCCCAGCCGGGACGCCCTCAGCTTCGTGTCGCCGCCATCGCCGCGGCGGAAGGGGAACGACATCAGAGGCCCACCCTCCGGTCGGGCAGGCCCAGACCCAGCGGCAGGGCCGCGACGGTGAACGCGTCGTCCTGAGCGCCCCAGACCCTCCTGATCTCCAAGCCCGCAGAGCTGGCGTCCGCCTGAAGTTCGGCGCACGCCGTTTCCAGCTGCTCCAGGTCGGTCACCGTGACGGCGATCAGGGCCATGAGCCGGGTGACTCCGTGGCCGCTCGCGCGCGCCACGTCCTGGGCCCGCGCGGTCATCGCCTCACGACGCTCGTCCTCGCTCTCCGCCCGGCCGGTCTTCGCCCGCAGCTTGCGTGCCGCGTCCCGCTTCGTCTTCTCGCGGGCCAGTTCCTGCCGCGCCTTGGCCGGGCCGATCGGCTCATACACCAAGGTCAGCGAGCGGCGCGCGTTCGAGCGGGGACGCAGCAGCGGCTGGAGGAAGGTGGCGTACACCTCCGACTGGGGGAAGCCGCGGACCTGGTAGCTGACGGTCCATGCGCCGTCGTGCTTGTAGAGGCCCCAGACGGTTTCCGTCGCGGCCGGGCCCGCGAGTTCGGGGTCGACCCCTTTCGGGGCGCCCTTCCAATTCGAGTCGTCCGCCGCGGTGTTGCGTGCGGACAGCGCGAGCTGGGCCTCCGGGTCGAAGGCCGTGCGGATCACCTGCGCGACCCCGCGGGGCGGGAGCCACTCGACGACCTGGAGCCCGGCGCTCGACAGGGAGCCCGCCATGGCGTTGATCTCGCGGACGAGGACGGCGGCCGCGCCGATCTGCCCGCCGCCGGCGCCCTTGACGGCGAGCCGGGCCCGCGCGGCGGACAGGGTGACGGACAGGTAGGTCTCACGGATCGTGGCGGCCGGTCCCGCGCCCTGCATGAGCTCGTCGAGGGCCTCAACAGCTGCGGCGGGGGCGTCGGGGGAGGTGTGGCGCTCGGTCCAGGAGCGCAGAGCCGCCCCGTCGTCGGGCAGGCTGCGCTGGTGGACCGAGATCCGGGTGATCGCCCCGTCCTCCTTGCAGTGGCTGCGCAGGAAGGCGGCCCAGCCCTTGACCCGCACGTTCTGGCGCTCGGTGTCGATCAGCGCCAGGCCGGGGAACTTGACCTGGCAGACGGCCGTGTAGGTGTTCTCGACGGGGTTGTGCATCACCCCGATCTGCCCGCCGAGTCCGTCGGGGGCCTCCAGCAGGTGCAGCCGGGCCAGCCGTCCGGGCAGGTCCATCGGCTGGCTTCCGTCCTTGGCCCGGGGCGCGAAGGCGCCGGAGAAGAAGAGATTGCGGTTGGTTGCCACTGCGATCTGATGCCTTACTGCGAGGACGATCCATTCGTCTGCCGAGAGGCCGAGCACGCGCCCGTACGCGAGGACGAGCAGCAGGGCGGCCAGGGGGAGGGCGAAGAACGCCGAGCTCCAGGAGCGGGTGTAGATGGGGATGAGGGCGATGATCGCGGAGGCCGCGACCAGGACGAAGCCGAGGCCGCTCAGGTTGCCCATGAAGCCCGAGCGTTCCGACTGCCATCCGCCGTACAGGGCGGGTTCGGTTTGGGCCACGGGTCAGCTCCCTTCAGACGAGGGTGTGGGGGGCGTCGGCGCCGGTGAAGGCGTCGGCGGGGGAGGCTCGGACTCCTGCGTCGAGGGCTGAGCGGGAGTGGCTGCCGCAGGCGCGTCCCCGCCGCTGCGGGGCGGGACCACCACGTGGCGGCCGCCCTGGGCGGCGTGACCGAGACCCGCGTTGGCCGCCGCGTTCTGGAACGAGCTCTCGGCCATGTCCTTGCCCACGGCCGCGACCTGGAGGCCGACGCCGACCACGCCGCCGGCCTTGCCCATGAAGCTGCCGCCCTTGCTGCCCATCACGGCCTTGGACCAGAACCCGCGGCCGCCGCCTCCGCCGTCACCGTCGGCAGCGCTGGAGTTCTCGCCCTCCAGGGCCTTGGTGTAGGCGGCGCCGCCGCCGGAGGTGCCCGCGCCGCTCATGGCGGGCTGGTTGCCGCCGAACATGCTGCTGACGGAGCTGCCGACGCTGCTGATCATTCCGGAGGCGGCGGAGTTGCCGTCACCGTTGGAGCTGATGACGATGAACTTCGCCAGGACCGGCCAGGAGGTGGCCGCGACCACGAAGATGATCAGGCCGACGATGACGTTGCGGACGCCCTCGGCGCCCGACATCGCGGAGAAGCCGATGCTGAAGACGATGACGATCGTCGGCTTCATGAGGATCAGCGCGATGAGCGCGTTGCGGGCCTTCGGCCACCAGTCCTTGGTGGCGTCGGACATCTGGCCGGCCAGGGCCAGCGGCATCATCGTGACCAGGATCATGATTCCGGCCTGGCGGATGAGCATCTCGATCCACAGGGCGCCGATCGCCAGGATGCACAGGATCGAGATCACGATCACGAAGCCGACCGCGGTCGGCGCGATGCCGCTGCCCGTGATCAGCGCGGAGCCCGCCGCTGCGGTGCCACCGCCGCCGACGAGGCCCGCGAACAGGGTTCCGAGCTGTTTCTCCATCGCCTTCGAGGCGTCGCCGTCGGTACTGCCGCCGCTGTCGAACGTGAAATTGATCAGGGCGGTGCTCAGGGTGTCCGACCAGTTGAGTGCGACCTGCGTGGCCATGAGGTACACGCCGAGGATCACGCCCCACTTGGCGAGCCCGACCCCCGCGGTGACCAGCGGACCGCCCTGCTGTGAGACGGCCAGCTTGCCGAACTGGACCAGGAGCAGGAACGCCGCGACGACCACCGAGAGCCCGGTACTGACCCCCAGTACGGGGCCGATGCCGGTCTTCGACAGGTCGATGGTGGAGATGGAATTGAAGGCGTCGGCGAACTGCTTGAGCAGCCAGACCACCGAGTGGCCGAGCATCGAGGCGGCTTCCTCAAGGGCGTTGGCCGCCATCTCGCTGATCTTGCCCGCCACCCAGTCCAGCGGTGTCTTCGCTGGAGGCGGGTACTTCCCGGCGGCTTCGGCATTGCACTGAGAGAAGCTCTTTTTGTCCTTCTTCACGCACTTGACGAGATACGCATGGTATTTCTCGTAATTAGGTGCGTTCTTGTCGGCCTTCTTCTCCCACCGCTTCAGCTCGTTGAGCTCGAACGTGCGGGCGTCCTCCGGGTCGCTGGAGCCTTCGCCGATGCAGGCCGTCATTCCTGCGGGGAAGTCCTGGCAGTCCTCGGGCGCGCGGCAGTTGAGACGCTTCTTCTGGTCGGCGTCGTCAAGGTCGCAGTATTCGCCGGTCTGTTTGTTGATGCCGACCCGCTCGCCGTGACTCAGCTCCGGCGGATAGGGGTCCGGGGGCTTGGCGCCGGCGAGGGCTATCGACGTCCCGGAGGTCATCAGGATCAGCAGGGCGGCCAGCAGGGTTCCGAGGCGCGCGAGAGTCCTAGCCATCGGTGACCTCCCGCCACCCGTCCGCCCACGCGTACCTGCTGGCCGGGTCGTACGCATGGGGGTACTTCACCTTGGCCGTATACGTCGGGTCGGTGGTCACCTTCCAGTCGCCGCCTTCCCACTTGAGGATCAGGTTGGTGGTCTCGTCCCGCAGCGGGTTGTCGTCGGCGCCCTTGTCCTTGATCGTGGCGAACCGGTCGTAGACCATCCACACGTTGATGACGTCGCCCGACGCGTCGAGCGAGCGCGAGAGGGCGGCTTTCACGTTGGTGCTGAAGGTGATGCCGTCGGGTGTTCCTCCGGAGGGCGGCAGCCCCACGCCCTCACGGACCTTGCGGACCTCGCTGACTCCCGCGTCGATGGTGCCGGGGGAGTCCTTGGCGGCGATGGCAGTCCACTGCTGACGGGCGATCACGTCGTCCAGGAGGTCGAGGTCCTCCCAGTAGGACACGGCGGCCGACGTCGCGCCGAGCGAGGAGTGCTCGAACCCGGTCCCGATCCCATGGGCGTCCGACTTCGGCTTGAGCAGCGGGATACGCGGAGCGTTGGCCGGGGTGAACTCCTTGCCGCCGGCCGGCGGCTTGGACGAGGTGCTGGCGGATGGGCTCGGCGACGTCTTCCCGTCCGATCGGGCCGGGCCGTCGTCGCCGTCCAGGGTGGTGATGGCGACGGCCCCGCCCACGGCCAGGACGGCGACGGCTGCGACGCCGATCGCCGCGAGCCGCAGCCGGGCCCGGCGGGCCTTGCGGTCGAAGGAGGCTGCCATCACTTCCCGCCCTGCGTCATGCTGTAGAAGCCCCAGACGAGGCCGCTGGTGACGCCGATGCCGATGGCGGCGATGACGGACCAGAGGATGGCCGACTTGCCGCGCGAAGCGAGCTGGGCCCTCTCCGTGTTGTGGCCGATGGCGACGCAGGCCCAGCCGGTCAGGCCGCCCAGTACGGCGAGGGAGAGGCCGATGCCCGCGGTCCAGCCCAGGACCTTGCCCGTCGGGGTCTGGAGGGTGCCGGGCAAAGACGGCTTGAAGCCGGGAATGACAGGCTCATCCGCGGCGAGCGTGACGACGTCGTGCATGGTCTGGAGCATCTGGCTCATGTGAGGACCCCTTCAGGAGCAGGTTGGGCAGGTCGAGCAGGACGGAGGTCGGCGGGGGCGGCGGACAGAGCCGCAGGAACGGGAGCCGGTGGCAGCGGATCGCCCCAACTGCGCTGCGCCGAGGCCAGCAAGGCCGCGACCAGGGCGGCCCCGGCCTCCGTGGTGCGGCGCGAGAGGCGGGTCGCCTCGGCCATGCCGTGGTTGCGGACGTGCGGATCGAACGGCACGTTGACCACGGCGGACACCTGGGACTGGAGCATCGTCGCCGCAGCTCTCACCACGGGGGGCAGACGCCCCTCACCCGTCGCGGTCAGCGCGACGACCATGCGCTGGAGCGGAAGCCCTTCGGCCGAGGCGGCCTTGACCGCCGTCTGGAGGGCGGCCACTCCCGGCCCGGTCGTCGGTGCGCACAGCACCGGCACCGAGAAGGGCAGGGAACACCAGGCCGCGGTCAGGCCGGGCAGCCGGTTCGTGCGCGCGGTGACGATGTCGTGCGCTATCGGGTGGGAGGTGTCGGCGACCACGGCCTGCCACCCGCCTCCCGCCGCCAGCTGATACCAGGCAGCTGGATCAGAGGGCAGGTCGAGCGGCCCGTGGCTCCACTCCTGGTGATCGGTGAGCACGTTCCAGGTACCGGCTGGTCCCGGCGAGCGGGACGCCGCCGCGTGCACCTGCTCCCGCGTGAACGGCTGGTCTGGAGGCAGGGACACCAGTCCGGTCCCGCGCTCCGCCGGCCACGACGGCCAGGGCGACGTGAGGCGCGGTGCCGTGTCCAGCACGACGCTGGGCCCCACCGCAGCCAGGGAACAGGCCAGAAGGCCCGCAGTAGTTGAGCGGCCGCTCCCGCCGCCAGCCCCCAATACCGGTACAACCAAACGGCTTTGGACGGGCAACGTCACGGCCGGTTGCGATTTCTTAGCCAACGCTCCCCCGCATTGCAACTGTAATCACTACAACGGTCACTTGATGTGAACACGTGTCCGGAAGTCTATGCCGGGCAGGTGACACACCAGTGGTGCCCCTGATGTGGCCTGCGTGTCAATTCCTTTATGTGGCATGGTAGTTGTGCACTTTCATCACCTTTAACGACAGTTTGAGGCGTTCTGTTGCGCCTCGTGAGGGTGACGGCTGTGCGATCCGCGTTACTTCCTTTGGGGACGGAAATGCCGTATGGCAGTGTGACGTTCATGTCGCCGGGGGGTGGCCCGCCGGACGGGTGACACGCCGACGGGGCGAGCGAGCCCCCGCGTGGTGCTCCTAGCAGCGACAAGGACGGCAAGGGGGAAGGGTTGAAGGCCAAACGGGGGATCGCGGCACTGGTGGCGGCCTTCGTGGTTAGCCCGCTGGCGCTGGGGTTCGGCGTCATCATGCTCGTCGCGATGTCTGACGACGACGGCGGAGGAGGCGGAGGCGACTTCGAGCTGAGCGCCGGATCTCTCCGCGTGGGGAAGGGCTACGTACCCGCCCAGTACGCCGGACTGATCGAGAAGGCTGCCGCGGACTGTGACGCGGGCCTGCCGGCCGCTGTGCTGGCCGCTCAGATCAAGCAGGAATCCGGGTTCGATCCCAACGCCCAATCCTGGGAATACAAGAAAGACCCGAAGACCGGAAAGATGGTCAAGTGGCGGCCCCTCGCCAAGGGAATCGCCCAGTTCATAGATGGCACCTGGGCGTCGTCAGGAATTGACGGAAACGGCGACGGCAAGAAAGACGTCTGGGACCCCGAGGACGCAATCCCGTCCCAGGGCCTGATGATGTGCAAGCTCCTCAAGACCGCCAAGAAGCACCCCGAGTACAACGGATCGCCGATCGAGCTGGCCCTGGCCGGATACAACGCGGGCTGGGGGCGCGTCGAGCAGTACAAGGGTGTGCCGCCCCGCTCGTTCGCCGAGGGGCAGACCTACGACTACGTCAAGATCATCATGGCGAACGTGGCCAACCTGACCGCGCCGGACACCTCCGGTGACCCCGAGGTCTCCGGAGGGTGGGGCCTGCCGGTCAAGGCGCCGCTGGGAACGCCCTACCACCAGCAGGGCGGCATGTGGTCGAGCGGCTACCACACCGGCATCGACTTCGAGGTGTCCGTCGGCACCACCATCCACGCCATCGGTCCCGGCAAGGTCGTGGCCGCCGGGCCCGGCGGCGCGTACGGGAACCAGGTCGTCATCCGGCACTCCGACGGCATGTACAGCCAGTACGCCCACATGAGCAAGGTCAAGGTCTCCGTGGGCGACACCGTCCGGGGAGGCACGGTCATCGGCCTGTCCGGCGCCACCGGCAACGTCTCCGGTCCGCACCTCCACATGGAGGTCCGCACCGGCCCCGACTACGGCACCGACATCAACCCCCTGCCGTACATGCGGAAGAAGGGCATAGACATCTGACCCGTCCCGGCGACCGACAGCACCCGCACCACCACGCAAGGAACGGCCTCGTGCACCAGCAACAGCAGCAGTTCGCCCCGTGGGGCGCCGTAACTCCCACGTTCTGGCAGACCGGACAGCCCGACCATCAGCGTGCCGAAGCCGCTCCGGCATCACAGGGCCGGGAAGCAGCCCCGGCTGTGACCGAGGAGCCGCAGACGGCTCCCGCGCCGCCGCCGCGGCCCGAGCAGCGGATCGACACCGCTCACGTGCCGCACGCTCGGGACGCCGCCCCGGCTGCGGCCGAGGACGCGCCCCCCGAGGCCGGACCGCAGGACGAGGAGGAGCCCGCCCAGGAGCCTCCGGCGGAGCACCAGCGGCCCCACTCCGGTGAGCCGTCCGCAGTGCGGCCCGAGGTAGACGCCGAGCGCCAGGGGGGCGCCGCCGGCGACGAGCAGAGTGGCCCGCCCGCGGAGTACCGGGAGCGGATCAACGCCATCATGGCCACGTTCAACGCCACGGACGATCTCGCCCGGATCGCCGCCGCGGCGGTCGACGCGGAACAGCTCGACCAGGAGTTCACCGCGCGGTACGGGCAGCAGCACGCCTACACCATCAACCTCCGTGAACTGCGGGGTCACCTCGCCTACCTGCAAGGGCAGCCGGGTGTGGCCGTCCGCTGGTGCCTGCACACCGCCGGGCTCCAGGCCCAGCTCTGGGGAAGCGGCCACAAGGCCACGCAAGGCTCGGTGCAGCGCGCCGTCCACATCTGGGCGAGCATCCCGGACCCCCAGGAGAGCCTGACGATCGGGAGGGAGCTGCTGACGATGCTCGCCGCCGTCACAGGCGAGGACAGCGGCCTGTCCCGGAAGGTCCGCGCACGCCTGGAGGCGATGAGCCCGCCCGGCGCCACTCAGTAGCCGGGCCCTTCGTGCGGCGACCCCCGACCCCTCTGGTCGGGGGTTTTCGCATTGAGCGGGGTAGCTTCGCGGCGCCACTGAGCTGGGCCACTTGACGCCTGTCGGGATTCCCCTACATAGTCACTCTGTCGGGAAACCCCGACAGATGGCGGAGGGATACCCCGTGACCACGTACAGCGCCAGCTACCAGGGGGACCAGTGGGAGATCAGGAAGGTCTCCCTGGACCCCGAGACGATGACCCCCGAGACCGTGCTGATGGAGCCGGACGCCATTGCCGGCCCCACCATCCACTGGCCCGACGGCACCACCTCGTACGTCCTGGCCTTCAAGGGTGGTCCTTCCTCCTGGACGATCGCCGACGAGGCCGAGACCGCAATCGCCGCGCTCGAAGCGATCCAGAGCGGAGAGGAGATCGGCAAGGAGCTGCTCCAGGCGTACACGCGGGGCGTGCGGCAGCTGGAGATGCGGCTGACCGCCCTGAAGGAGGAACTGCTGCTCTACGCCCGGGAATCGGGACCCAGCGGCAAAGCCCGGCTGACCTTTCGCGAACTCGGCGACGAGCTGCGTCAGCACCACACCACCGTCGCCGAACGGCACCAGCGCATCGTCGACGGCGACACCGCCGACTGGCGCCGATGGGTCACCCACAGCACCGACCGAGCGGCCCTCTACGCCAACGGAGGAGAGCCGCCCCGCCCTCCGGAGCCGCAGCGCGAGCACGAAACCGGAGTCTTCGACAGCGACGAGCCGGGCAAGATCCTGGCCCGCTGCCGGTGCGGCTGGTCGGGCCCGGTCGGCACCAACACCGTGACCGCCTCCCGGCAGGGCAAGGACCACGAACGGAACCCGCTCGGCGTGTGACACCCCGGGGCCGCCGACGGCTCGGCAGCATGGCGGCCGCCCCGGGGACTCCCGATCCGCATCACGAAACGAGGAGCCCCACCATCATGACCGACCGCTCAACCGCCGTGCACGGCCTGGCGCTGGCCGGCGCCCTGCTCGCCACCTGGGACGGCCTGCACCCACTTTTCGATCAGTGGGCACAGGCGAACAGGGACGCGGTAAACAAGGGCGCGCACGGCGACCACCTGGTCTACCGGGACGGAACCCCCGTAGGCGAGGAGACCGACGACCGCGCCGGACAGCGCACCATGACCGCCACCCGGCTGGGATGGATCAGCGCGGCCCGGCACGTCGCCGGATACACCGCCGGCCAGCTCGCCGGAACCATCGCCGTCACCAGGACCCTGGGCTACCGCGTCCCGGCCGGTGCCCTTCTCACGGGCGCGGGGATCAACGCCTTCACCCACCTGGTCATCGACAAACGCCAGCCCTTGCTGTGGCTCGCCGCCAAGGCCGGGAAGAGCGGCTACGTCGAGCACTGCACCGTCGTACGCAAAGTCGACGAGGAGGGCAACGCGCGGGCCGAGGACTCCGGTCCTGGTTCCGCCGCCTTCGAGCTCGACCAGGCGGCTCACCGCGCGATCGGCGTCGCCGCCGCCCTCGTCACCACCTGGATCACCCTCCGCGCCGTGAGGAAGGGGGCACCGCGATGACCGATGAACTGTGGAACCTGATGAGCGAGACCACGGAGATCCGTCGGCTGGCCGACGCCCTGCGCCTGAGCGACCTGGCCGGCACCACCACGCCCGGCCAGGAACGCGAGTACCTGCTGCGGCGGGCGGCGGTCGACCAGCGCCACCTGATCCTGTTCCCGGACGACGAGAAGGGGATCGCGGAAGCTCAGCGGTCGGCCGTGATGCTTCGCGATCACGATGCCGTCCACGCGAGCCACCAGGGCGCCGTCCCGGCGGCCGCACCCCAGTGGGTCAGCCTGGACGGAGCCGCGGACTACGTCCGCCAGGAGGCCGCGGCTGCCGGCCTTGCCGGACAGGACTGAAGCCCCGCAGGCCCGAAGACCAGGATGCCCCCGCCGAAGCGGGGGCATCCTGCGTTCTCATCCAAGGTCACCGGCGGCTGGGCACCAGCCCCACGGACAGGCCGGGATTGGGATCGTGCACCTCGTGCAGGGGCCTCACCCGCCCGTCCGGCACGACGGGGATCGTCGTGCCGTGCATCCACCGGTAGAGCTCCTCGCCCCGGTGCAGCCCGTACACGTACCGCACCTTGCTCCCGTCCGGATTCGGGCTGTTCAGCAGGGACAGCAGGTAGGTGATGAGCTCACCGCCGCGCTCCGCGTTGACCGTCGCGGCCTCACGCCACGGCTCCTCTTCGTCACCGTCGATCTGAAGCATGATCCGCGCGGGCTCGTCGGCCACGACCTCGGTCTGCTTCTCGCCGTTTGGTGGACCCCACAGGTCAACCGCGACGATGCGGTCTGCCCGGACGAGGCGATCTGTGGACAAGCGGACCCAGGTGTTCACCAACGACGACATGCTGTATCACTCCCCGCGTGCACCGAACAACCGGGCAACCGCGCCCAGTTGGGAACGACGGCGCCCAGAGTGGCGCGATCTATCCCACGCCACTGTCTGCTTTCTACCACTGGGTACAGACACGTGGCCTGTGCGTTTTCTTCCGCGGCACCCGTCTATCAAGGCGACGGGAGTGTCGGCGACGTCCGGAAACGTCAGTGGCCCGGCAGGAGATTCCTCCTGCCGGGCCACTGACGTTCGGTCAGGCGGCTGCGCAGAGCTGCGGCTCCCTCTTCAGCACGCCATCAAGGAAGAAAAGCCACTCGCGGTGCGTGTAGGAGTGCTCCGGCGCCTGCGCTTGACGATCGCTCAGCAACACGGAGTCGTCGGTGATGGTGACCACGATCCGCGAGTCCTCCGCCGGCACCAGCCCGCGGAGGTGGTCCAGGAACGCAGTCCATGCAGCCACCGAGTAGATGTGCGCGGCCTTCAGCGGGTCCTTGCTGTCGCGTACCGCGACCAGGCCGCCGGGCAGGAAGGCAACCTCAACGCATCCTTGCGCGCTCTCGGAACGGAGAGCCTTCCGCCACCGCGCGTTGGTGAGGTCAGGGGTCGTGGTCATTTGATCTCCTTCAGCACGGTCTGCATGAACCGCACCGACTCATGCTCATCGAGCGCCATGCCGCGCAGGCGGCTGTGGGACTGGTCGAATCGACGGGTGTCCTTGGCCTTCTGGAGGTACAAGTTCCCGGCGGGGCTGTCCACGTAGACCACAGCGGGCTCCGTGGGGTCGGGGAAGTCGAGGATGGTGAAGGCGCCGGTGACCGCGGTGTGGGCACCCTTGCTGTACGGGAGGACCTGCACGACGACGTTGGGCATCTCCTCCGCCAGCTGGATCAGGTGCTTCAGCTGCTCGCGCTGGCAGTCGAGTCCGCCGACCTGGCGCCACAGACACGCCTCGTCGAGTACGACGATGAGGTCCAAGGCCCCGGAATCGCGCTTGAGGACCTGCTGGCGCTGCATATGGAACTTGAGCAGATCCTCGATCTCTCCGGCCGGCGCCGAGGGGCTGGTGCCGCGAAGAACCGCACGGGCGTATTCCTCGGTGCGGAGGAGGCTGTGGACGGCGCCAAGGACGTAGACGCGGAGAGTGTCCGCCTCAGCCTCCAAGCCGACATAGGTATCGAGGTTGGGCGGGAGGTCGAAAACGGTCCACCACGTCTCTTCGGGCGTGGCGCTCAGCAGATTGATCAGGGCTTCCCGAGTCTCGGCGGGGGCCTCGTATGCCTCCAACAGGCCCTTGAGTTCGATCAGCTGGACGTCTCGCTTGCCGTTCTCGATGCGACTGATCGTCGAATCGGAGCGGCCGATCGCTGCTCCTGCCTCTTCGATCGTCAGTCCAGAAGTTTCACGAAGCGTCTGGAGCTCGCGGCCGATCTTGCGTCGTTTGACCATCGGTCCCTGAGCCGCCATCTCCGCACCTCCCCTCAGTCTCCGCCTGCCAACACGGCCCCATCCTGCCGTACCGCGTGGCCGCGGCGTAATCGGTGTGCCCATGCGACCCTCCGCCCGCCAGAAACTTCCGTGAATCTTCTCAGGGAAGTTGCAGAGAGAATCTTCTGAGGTACATCCTAGGGTGACGGGCTCATAACGGCTGGTGATCACGAAGTCCGGCCGGTCGCGTTCCTTGGGCGGACAGTCCCGAGCACTGCGCGGCAGACCGAGCCGGGGAGGAAGCCCTCGGATGCGTAACGACGAAGTGCGGCACCAGGAACCGGCGCTCACGACCGGGACGCCCGACGCGACCGGCGACCGGCGATTCGAGATCCCCGTGAGCACGGAGGTCTTACGCAAGCTCCAGGGAGCGCTCTGCATCCGGTGCGGCATCCCCGGCGGGCGGCTCTATCCCGACGGTCGCGCCGTCACCGTCTCCCCGGACGACTCCAGCCCGATCTCATGGGACGTCCGCGCACACTCCAAGTGCATGGGACGAACCCAGTGACCGCCCCCACCGCTACGAGCGCCGTCCGGCCCAGCGAGCTCCAACTTCCCGCCGGCCTCGCCTGGGATGCAGTTGTGATGCCCCAGGCCCTGGGCGTGGCCGTCCGCCACACCATCGACGTCCTGTTCGTCTTCGAGCAGGAACCGGCGGTCATCGACGCCCCGGAGTGCGGCCGCATGTACTTCCTGACCGAGCCCGGACGCGGAGGCGTCTGGGGCGCAGACGTCTGGACGCTCGACGCCGGATCGTGGCTCCCCGTTCCCCAGCTGCCGAACGGCTGCCCGCTGCCGGTCTCGGACCTGCGGAGGGCTCTGAGCCTGACGTATCCCGCCTTCCGCGGGCGCACCGCGGGGCTCCCCCCACAGCAGTCGACCCCCGGAGGCATTCTGTGACGCCGCCACTCACCCCGACCGCGGCCGCCGTCCCGGAGAGCCGGGCGTACGTCTTCGACCGTGACCGCCGTACGGCCGCGCTCGCCCGCCGCCAGGTCCGCGCGGACCTGACGGACTGGAAGGTGTCCGAGGAGGGCATCGACTCGGCGGTCCAGGTGGTATCCGAGATCGCGACGAACGCGGTGGAGCACACGAAGTCCGTGCGCATCCGGCTTGAGGTCGAGCGGCACCCCGAGGAGATCCGGATCGCCGTACGAGACAGCGGCCCCCGCCCGGAGGCTCCCCTTGCCGCGTACCTGGCGGCGCCCGCCGATCTGTCGGAGGGCGGCCGTGGCCTGCTTCTCGTGCAGCTGCTCGCCGCCCGGTGGGGTGCTGAACCGACGCCGGGGAACGGCCTGCGGGTCTGGGCAGCGATTCCGGCAGGAGACCAGCAGTGAACATGACCGCCGCATCCCGGCCGGCGCCGCCGAGCACATCGTGGACGCCGCCCCTGGACGCCGAGGGACTCGCGCGGGTTGTCAGCGGGCTCCGCGGATTGCGGCCGTTGGACGCGATCCTCGACGACGTCGGCGACGTGCTCAGCAACCAGGCTCCCCGCGAGGACGAGTTCGCGGAGCTCGATGAACGCCTGCGGGGCGACCTCCGGCGACTCGTCAACATCGCGGTCGCTGCGGAGAACGAGGACGACCAGGTGGCTGACCTCATCGACCGAGCGCAGACGCTGACCGCCGAAGAACTGCCGGCGGACTACCGCGCGGCGCTGGGCTACCTGCGACGAACAGCTGGCGTCACCAACGACCTACTGGAACGACTCACCGAGACCGGGACCATAAAGGACGTCGCATGACACCGCCCCGCCAGTTCTATCTGAAGACCGGGCTGCACGTCCCCTTCATCGCGCCGTGGAGCGCGGAGACCCCGCTCCCGTACGAGATCACCAAGAAGGTGCGGCCGGACGGCCGGGAAGGCATCGGCTACACCGACGAACTCAGCCACGCCGACCGCAGGAACAGCAACCTCTGGGTCCGATGGCCGGCACTGCGCGGACGAGGGAAGCCCGACCTGGCCGCCATCCACCCTCTCCGCCAGCGACAGGCGATGTCGCACATGCTGTGCATGGTCTGCGGCAACTCCACTTTCAACGACGACTTCCGCCGCTGGGGCCACCGGCACCTCTTCATTGCTCGCGCCGTCGAGGGCCACCCGATCCGCGACGGGGAGGTGACCGACACCCCTCCGGTGTGCCTGCCGTGCGCCGTCGAGTCCGTCGACGCCTGCCCGCACCTGCGCAAGGGCCACACCGCCGCCCTGGTGGAACGGGCGGAGCCCTGGGGCGTGGCCGGGATCGTCTACGACCCGCGCACCCTCCGCCGTATCCCGGCCCCCGCCGACAAGGAACTCACCGAGGTAGCGGACGAGGACCCCGCGATCTGCTGGACGCTCGCCGCCCGGGACCTCGTTGCCCTGACCGGCTGCACCCCCGTGGACCTGAACGATCTCGCGGCGCTGAGCACAGCGGCCTAGACCCCGCCCGGCGGTCCGGCTGCTTCGCGCCCGGACCGTCGGGCGGTCAGCACCGGCGGAATCCGTCCGCCGTTCCGACCCGACGAACAACCGAGAGAGCGAACCCGTATGCCTGACTTCCCTCACCTGCGGCGCATCCGCGCGAACCGCGCCTCGCGCAAGGACTACGAGCCCCGGACGCTCATGGACATGGTCCTGGACGGCGACGACCACCGTCCGGTGCAGGTCTCGGTCGTGACCATCGGGGTCTTCGGCTTCCGGGCGCGCTCGCAGGGCAGCACGGGCATCGCCGCGCTGCGAAACCTGCGCCGCGATCACCCCGTGCTGGTCCGCTGCCTGTGCACCTGGGTCAGCGTCATGTGGCTCCTGGCCGCCGTAGCCGTCGCCAACTCCATCTAGGCGGACCGCCGCCGGGCTTCGGTAGCCGCACCCCGGCTGCCGGAGCCCTGGCCGTCCGCCTCCCCCGACGACCTGACCGCGATCACCGCGGCACCGAGAGAGGCCAGCCGTGTTGGACGAGAGAGCACAGACCGTCAGCCTTCCAGGGCAACGCGTGGGAGCGAGCCCGCAGTTCGGCCGGGCTGACGCCGAGGCCGTGGCCGGAGAACCGGCCGCCTGGGAGCTCATGGCAGACCACCGAGACACGGCCGTCTGGCGCGTGACCGGCCCGCGCGGGTTATGGGCCCTGAAGGTCGGCACAGGCGAGAGCGTGGCCACCGTGGCGCGCGAGGCGACCGTCCTCCAGCGGGCCCACTCCCAGGTACCCGCCCTGTCGTACGGAGGCCGAGCGAAGGCCGGTCGGGCCGAGGGCGCGGCATGGCTCATCACGCCGTGGCTCGAAGGGCCCTCCACCTGGAGCCGATTCGAGGCGGTGCGGGAACAGCGCGACGCCGACCGGGCCGCCGCCCTGGCGGCCGCGGTGGACATGTGCGCCGCCGTCGGCGCCCTGCACGCGGCGGGATGGGTGCACGGCGACCTTCAGCCCCACCACACGGTGCACACGACCGGAGCCGTCCGGCTCATCGGCTGCACATGGACATCGAGCCCGACTCTGGCGCCGCCTCACACCTACCTGGGCGGGCTGGTGCACCTGATGTCACCGGAGCTGATGAGCCGCGCGGAGTCATCGGTCCGGCCGGTCGTCACCGACCCTCCGGCCGAGGTGTACGCCCTCGCTGCCGGACTGTGGTGGGCGGCCACAGGCACCTGGCCGCTGGACTACGCCCAGCTCGGAGTCGACCCCGGGAAGTTCACCGCGAAGGTGCTGCGGCAAGTCCTCGCGCAGCGCTGGCCACCCCTCGGTCACATCCCCCAGTGGCCGCAGCTGGAGGAGGTCCTGCGCCACGTACTCACCAGGCGGCCGCAGGACCGGCCCACGGCCCTGCATCTGGCCGAGTGGCTGCGGTCCATGACCCTGTAGGACTGGCGGATCGCCGCACACGGAAGGGCCCGACGGTCGTCACCGTCGGGCCCTTCCCTATCTCGCCGAGCCGTTCTGTCTACGCGAGCGCAGCCTCCCTCTCCTCGCTGCTCGTGTCGGCTTCCTCTCCGCGCTGGTGCCCGATGCCGGGTGCCGCTGACGCCTGGCGCTCCCGGGACTCGTCCGCGCTGTTCGCCCCGCCGTCCGCAGGCCCCTGATGGTCCGGCGCGGGTTCAGGAGCCCTCTGGGACGCGGCAGCCGCAGCGCGCCGGGCCCGCTCCTCCTCCGCGATCTGCCGCAGCTCCGGGAGGAGTTGCTTCACCGCCGTACGGACCGCTCCCTCAGCCAGGATGCCCTCCTGCTTTCCGTTCTTGAGGCCCTTCCCGGCCGCCTTCCCCAGCTCCATGTTCGCCCGGTAGGCGGCCCCATTGCTGACCTGCGGGCTGTCGTCCAGGACACGGAGGTCACCGGCCCGGATCTGCTCCACCAGGGCGTCGCGGAGCTGGTCCTTCTTCGAGGGTGCCGGGGACGACGGCACCGGCACCGGCTGGGCGGCGGCCTGCGGAGTCGGACCGGGCGGCGGCGTCGGCTGCGCGGCGGCCGCGGTACCTATCGGTCCGGTCGCGGCGGCCGGGGCGGGGACGGTCGCCGTCGGCGGCTGCTGGGCAGGAACGGGACGCGGCGCCGTCGCAGCCTGCGGCACGGGCGCCGGCGCGGCGGACGCTGACTGTCGCTGGACCGGGGAAGTACCCTCCCGCACCTGAGACGACTCCACCAGCTGCGGCGCGGCCGTGGAGGGCTCCATCTCGGGGACGGGCGTCCTGGAGCCCGGGGCGCGGACGTACTGCAAGGTGCTGTGCAGGTCCTCGCGCCACTTCTTCCACATCTGCCAGGGGTAGCCGACGAACGGCACCCACAAGAGCAAGCTGTAGCCGCGCTCGACGTTCTTCTTGACCTTCCGCTTCGGGTACTTGCCGAGAACCAGCTGCTCGACCTTCTTGAGCAGGGTCTCCAGAAACGCCGCGTACACCAGCGGCGGGATGACCGCGACGAGCCGGCCGCCGAGCGAGGTCGACGGGGCGTGAAGCAGGTTCATCGTCGCGGAGGCCACGACGAACGCCACCAGGTAGAAGCGGGTCAGCTGGCTGGACCGGGCTGTCAGCGCCTCGAACAGCCGCAGCAGCGACAGGCCGAGCGCACCCGCGTCCAGAAGGAGGGCGAAGCCGGTCGCCGCGGACCAGGAACCTCCGTTGCGGTCGAAGGCGTACGCCTTCTGTGCGCCGAAGGAGAGCCAGGCCGCGATCCCGGCGATGCAGAAGATGAGGACGAAGGAGACCGACAGGCTGATGACGGCCATGCGGCGGCGCCAGGTTTTGCGCCGCTCCTCGGCGAGCCGTTCGCGCTCCTCGGGGGACATCTTGTCCCGCTCCCGGCTGCGACGCGAGCGCAGCACGATCCCCACGGTGCCGAGGACACAGAGCGCGGCGAGCACGATGCCGCCGGGAAGGATGAACTTCTCGACATCCATCAGCGCGGTCCCCTCCCCCACGACAGGACGCCTCCGGGCCGGTTGGGCCTGCGGCTGACGGCCGCCGCCTGGTGACGCATGGACTCTCCGTTCATCGGTTTCTGAGGCTCGGGCGTCCCAACCCTAGGACGCTGCACCGTCAGCCCCGGATACCGCAGCATCCTCCTCCAGCACCGGGCGCCCCGGCGGCCCCTTTTCCTATACCTGCTCGTCGGCCTCCCCGAGATCGTTGGTCCGAGTGCGGAACAGATGTCGTCTTGACGGGTGGTCGTACTAAAAACCGGCGTCCGTACCCTCCCGAATGCCCGATTGTCGGTACCCTCCGGCCCATGGACTGGACTTGGAAGAACCCCCTCCCAGAGGAGGGACGGACGATCTCGTTCGTCGGCAAGGGAGGGAGCGCGAAGTCCACCACTCTCGCTCACCTCCTGCGGAACTGGAAGAAGATGGGCATCCCCGCTGTCGCGCACGATGCCGACGACAGCGACGGCCAGGAGGAGCCCGGTTCCCTGCTCGCGTGGGCCGAGATGCTTCCCGTGCACAGCGAGGGCCTCGGTGCCCCCGTGTACCGCGCCCCGGCCGCACCCTCCCTGAAGGCTGAAGTGGACCGGCTCCGGCCGCGGCGCGGCCTCTCCCTGATCGACACCAAAGCGTGGGACCGCGGCAAGCAGAACTCCCACCTCGCCGCGATCCGGGCCTCGGATCTCCTCGTGCTGGCCCTCTATCCGAGCGGCATGGAGAAGTTCCGCGGCGCGTCGATCCTGGGCGCGATGGACGAGGTCGAGACCATGTCCGGCCACCGGCCTCACGTCGTCTGCCTGCTCACGCGCTTCAACCCCAGTGCGGGAGCGGCTGATGGAGTCCGCAAGGAGCTGGAAGAGGAAGGGCTGCACGTCCTCAAGTCCGAGATTCCCGCGTCCGAGTCCAAGACGGGTTACGCCCAGAGCTTCGGCACGGTCCCCCGGCTGAAAGCGGACTCTGACATGCACCAACTCGCCAAGGAGCTTCTTGTGGAGGTCACTCGATGAGCGCCCAGGCACCGGCCCGACCGAGCATGGCCGCGGGCCGGCTTCGGAAGGGCGCCCAGCCCGTGAAGAAGGTGCCCGGCCTGGAGGCCGACCGTTTCACCGGCACCAACGTCATCGACCCTGCCCGTGTCATCAAGGGGACGCCGCAGGAGCAGCTGGAGCAGGTGACGGCTCTGCTCCGCGACGCCAAGGAGAGCGGAGAGGAGGCCGTCGCCGACGTCCTGGCTGTCGGCGCGGTCAACAAGGGCCTGCTCCTGGCCTACGCCAAGGAGCACGATCTGTGGCAGCACTCCAGTTACACGAGCTTCGAGCAGTGGGGCGCCGAGGTGCTGGAGATCAGTACGAAGTACGTCCACCGGCTCGTCAGGGAGGCCGCGGCCCTGGCCAAGGTGGTGGCGCTGAATATCCGGTGTAAAAAAGTGCACCGCATCAGCAGGCCCTCCCACGCCGTCGTCATCGCCGCGGTCATCGACCAGCACGGCGAGGACGCCGCCCTCGCGGTCATCCCCAAGGCATGGGAGCTGGCGGCGGCGGAGAGCCGTCGACGCCCCACAGCCGCCCAGTTCGAGCGGGCGGCCGCAGAGCTCAAGTACCCCATCAAGCTGATCACGGACGAGAGCGACGACGCGGCGGCCGCGCTCACCGCTCCCCCTGCGGTCCTGCGGACCCAGAAGACCCTGACCCGCGTCACCACGGCGATCGGCAGCGTCAAGGAGCGGCACATCGCCGCGATGGAGCGCAAGGACGCCGACGCGATCCGGCGCCAGGCGGAGGAAGCCCGCACCCGTCTGACCGAGTACATCGAGACGATCGACAAGGTGTATCCGAAGAAGGTCGTCCCCGCCTCGCGCCCGGAACTGGAGAGTGACGGGCAGCAGGACGAGGAACGCACCGCCGTCGCCTGACCGCGCCGCCATGACGAAGGCCCCCGCCGCCGGCGGGGGCCTTCGTCATGGCAGGACGCTACTGCTTGGGGAATAGGGCAGCGCCCGCCTCCCGAGCGGCGGCAAGAGCCTGGTCCAAATCGCTGATGACGCTCGCCTCCGAGTCACGAGCCATCATGGCCAGGACCTCCTCCGCGGCGCCGTCTCGGTTGCCGAGACCTCGCAGCTGCTCACGCTCGCGGTACGAGATCCCCGCCATCGTTACCAGCATCGCGTACTGCTCAAGGAGGGCCACCCGGTCGGTGATGCCTTCGAGTCGACGGCCCAGACCCGCCCGGCCAGCGTCCAGGACCCGCGCGGCCTTCTCCCCCGCCGGCCAGGCCGGAAGACTCATCACCTCCCGGCTGTACGCGGCGAGTGCCTGCGCGATCTCCCACTCGAAGGCGGGCAGGCCGGTGAGGTTCAGATCGCGGTCGAGGAGCCCCTGCTCCTGGAGCTCGGAGCCCAGGACCGAGTCGGTCGCGGCCTGGACTCGCACGAGAACCATGGCCGCGTCGGGCATGAACTCGGCCGGGCCGAGATAGCGGCCGTGGGACTCCTTCAGGAGCTGGGCTGAACGGTGGCGACCCCCCATGCGCTCGTTGGTCAGCGCGATCACGACCCAGAACCCCAGCACCGCGAAGAGTGCACAGCCCCACAGCAGCGACCGCAGCGCGACCCAGTACGACAGGGAAGCGACTTCGCTGTAGAGCGTCGCGAAGATGGGGCAGAGCGCCACCGTCCCCAGCATCAGCCCTGCGAGCTTCCTGAGCGGACGGAAGGCCGATCGCAGGAGCCCCGGCGCCGCAATGTCGGGGGCGGGAGTGGACGCGGAGCGCAGGAGAGCCGGGTCGAGGCGACGCAGGAACGTCTTCGCCTCTTCGGGCAGGCTTGGGTCGACGGTCACGCGTGGCGTGGCCATGGCGCGGGCGGAGTCGTAGGTGGTCATGAAGCCGGAAGGCCCTTCGTTGCAGGTTTCGAGATGGCCGGGAGAGGGGTGCCGCCCCTTCCCCGGGCGGAGCGTACGCGGGTCGGGTGCAGGCGCCGCTCCGCTGATTCGGGTGGTGGGGGCGTCGTCGCCCCGGTCGAGCGGCCGGGCATCCCTCGACGGAGTGGACGGGTCAACTTGACCGGGTACTCCGCCGGGGTGTCTCCCGAGTTCCTCACGGCAACGCCTCGGTCTCGATGTCCGGGTACAGGGCGCGGAGCCGCTCGGGGTCGCCTGTGATCACAGGCCACTGCCGGGCGGCCGCCAGGTAGGCGACGTGGCCGGCGGTGGTGCTGGCTTCGCCCTCGACGTTCGCGCGCAGGATGCCCGCCCCTCGCGCGTCCGCCTCATCGAGCGGAGCGACGGTCAGGAGGGGGAACTGGACAATGGTCGACAGTGCGTGCGCCGCGTCGGTCTTGAGGTCGGCGTACGCGTCGGACAGGGCGGTCGTCGGGACGAGGAGCGGGATGACTCGCTGATGGGCGATCGACAGAAGGGCCTGCATGTAGAGGCTTCCGCGTGCGGCGGCGGTCAGCGCCGTGGTGTCGAGGATGCGGCCGCCGATCACGCGGCGCTGCTCTCTCCGGTGCTGGCGCCGACGCCGAGCGCCTTGGCCGCCCACTCCAGGTGCTCAGCGCCGGGGCGCTCGCCCGGGAAGAGGCGCGCGAGGACGGCGTCCACCTTGGCGGCCTCCTGCTCGCGCATCAGCAGGGTCTGGATGTGCCCGGAGACGCTCGGGATCTCACCCGCGGTCTCGCGGGCCTTGAGCTGGTCGAGCACCTCCTGGGGGAGCGTGATCGCGGTCTTCGCCTTCGGCGGGGTCCTGGATTCAGTCATACCAGAGTCATACCGCATCTCCGTCCGGCGCGCGAGGCATTCGGGGAAGTCGTTGGCTAGAGCCAACGGGGCCCGATACGCTCGCCTTCGCCGTTGGCTGCAACCAACACAGGGGGTTCCGTTGGCGTACGACGTCGACATGTTCGCCGATGAGGTCGAGCAGCTTGCCCAGCAGGCCGACCGGGCCGAAGGTGCCGAGCGCGTCGAGCTCCTGGCCCGCGCGGCCAATCTCGCGATAGACCCCCTGCGTCGCATCCAGCTGCTCATGCAGGTCGCGGACGCTGCGGGGCGCGCCGCGCACCAGGCTGCGGGCGCGGCCAGGCGGGGAGACAACCGGCCGGGCAACGAGCCCGCGACGTACGAGCAGATCGGCGCCGCCGCCGGCTTGAGCCGGGATGTGGCATACCGGCAGCACACCCACGGGGCCGCGCTCGCGTGGCCGGCGAAACGGCGAGGCGTGCACAACGGGCGCACCGTGGCGCAGACCGAGGCGCCTCTGGACAGTGCGGCGGGGGACACGAGGGAAGAGGTGGGCGTATGAACGAGGACGACATCGCGCGGGGGGTGGCCCGCGGACTGCACGAGCATGAACAGCGTCGGGCCGAGGGGAACGCTCGCTCTCTGCTGGCGGGCCTGGCCATCATGGCTGCCATGTTCCTCTTCTTCATCTGGCTGGTGACGTACGCATGACCAAGCCCTTCGAGGTGCATCTCTTCCTCATCAACGGTCAGCCCGACCCGGCGACGTGTGTCTGCCCGCGGGCGGCCTGCGGCGGACTGGTCAAGATGCTCGACGACTGCCCCACTCACCGCCCCCTGTCAGGGGATGCCCCGATCATGGGCTTCAAGCCCGTCGCGCGCTGCTGCCCGGCACCACCCCAACCGGCTTCGGTGTAGAGACGGTGCACGAACCGGAGGCCCGGACCGCGTTGGTCCGGGCCTCCGGCCGTGAGGGTATGCGCCCTACCAGTCGCGCTCGCTGGCAGAAGGGTCCACCAGTGCGGCCGCTTCCTCCAGGACCTGCCTGGCCCGTTCGGTTGTCGTAGGCGACTCGCCGGTCCGCTTCGCGTGCGCATAGGTCTCCCGTACGACGCCGCGCACGTACACCACGAGGTTGGCCCGCTCGGAGGCGTCCCGCCGGTCGTCGACGACGTCGGCCAGCTCGCTCCACCAGAAATCGTCATCCGGGTCGCTCAGGATCTCGCCGGACTCGAAGTGCTCCAGCAGGGCCCGCGCGGCGGCATCCATCGCCGGATACCGGGCGTCCTCCGCTCGCTCGCGGTCCCGCCGCTCCAGCTCCTCCTGGACGGCGCGAGCCTCGATGATCCGGGCCACGTGCGGCTGACGCCGGTCCTCGGGCCGGCCGAGCACCGCCACCTTCAGGCTCGCGTGCCGGTTGAAGGCGCTGGACGGGTTCGGCTCGCCGTCCACGTTGGTGTATTGGAGGGCGAGCGCCACCTGATCCCACTGCACCCCGGCGCCGCGGGCGTCGTCGAGCGCCCGGAGCTGGAGCGGATCGGCCTGCTGCCGCAGCCACTCGGCCAGCGTGATCCGCAGGAGCGCCGCCTGCTGGTACGCCTCGCCGTCCAGGCGGTCCGCGTGCACCTGGGCGAAGTGCAGGACGCCGTGCGTCTCGCCATCACCGGGCCACCGCTCCAGATACCCCTGGTCGCCTTGGCGCTCCGCGCGGGCGTGCAGCTCGTACAGCTTCCCGGCGAGCACCCGGGGATCGACCCCTTGCAGTCGTCGTGCCGGGCGGCGTTCCCGCGTCGCCGGCGGCGCCGCCTTCTTCGTTGCCCTGCGGCCCATGACCCCCCTCGTTCCTGCCGCCGCCACCGTACCGAGAGCGGGCAGCCGTGGCGGCGACCAGCGCGGCACAGGGTGGCCCGTGCCAGGCGTGGACGCTCGATCACGCACCGCTCGGGCGGTCGTTATGGAACCGAGACCGAGTGTGCATCGGTGGCTGCTCCCGCCGGAATCATGCCCCCGAGCCACCAGATCGGGATCGCGGGCGGCGCGAAGGCGGCCGTTGGGCATGAACGGGGCGCCCGCAGGGCCCGACGGGGTTTCTCAAGGTTCCCTGGCCTCGGTTGGCGCAGTTCAGAAGGGTTCCTACGCTGCTTGTGGCGGGTTGGCCAACCCCTCTTTGCCGCATCCCGATCGCACGTTGAGGAGCCCCGTCATGCCCAAGCGCGTCACCTTCACCATCACGGCCATCCTGGAGCGGCAGGACGGGCCGGCTGTGCCCGCGGACGATGTCCTCCAGGCGCTCACCGACGCGCTGGAGGACATCGAGGTGTACGTCGAGGACCCGGACCGCGACCCGGAGAGCCGGTTCGATGTGTCGGTCGTGACGGTGGTCTATCCCAAGGACGCGCCCGCCCGCATGTGACAGCGCTCATGGTCAGCGCAGGTCAGAGGAGCAGTGGCGGCTTGTAGCGTGGGTGACATGCATGTCGACATTCGTACTGTTCTGCGCAAGCACGAGGAGGAGCTGCGGCGCTTTCGCCGGGGCCTGTTCTCCACGGACCCGGCTGACAGTGAGTTGGCCTCCGTGTTGCCCTCGTCGGTGCTGGAGCAGTACCGGGCGGGGGGCTTGGCGGTGCCGCACTCTTTCGGCCCGGTGCGCTCGGTGACCGATCGGCACGCCACCCTCAGCTTCGTCGGGGACATCAGCGACCAGGCCGCGCTCTTGGAGCAGCCGGGCCGGGAGGGCAGTCTGCTGACGCTGTCGGTCGCCGCGAAGCACAAGCAGCTCGGCACCCGTCAGCCCGTGAACCCGGCGGAGGCGCGGGCCTGGGTGGAGGCGATCGTGGGCCCCGAGTGGCTGCCGCACGTCTACTCTGCCGGCGCCCTGACCGGCGTCACCAAGGGCGGTTCCTCGACCTCGAAGCCGCTCACGACGCAGTTCTTCTACCTGTTTCTGGGCGCGGACGGCGTCCCGCACGCCGAGCCGGAGCATCACCTCGGCGTGCAGCTGACCCCGCTCACCGACGCTGCCTGACGCGACACTGGGTCGCTTGCTCGACGAGGAGGCCCGGCGCGGCGGAACTGGACCGTCGACCTGCACGGGCGACCCCGTTCATGGGGGCTGACCAGGCGTTTTCTGTCGCCTGTCCCTCGGCGGGCCGCCCACTCGGCAGGGGCCTCCGCAGCCGCGACCCCCAAGTTCGGAAATCGGGCGATCTTCGCAAATCCCAGGCTGTCCGCACGCTTTCACTACTAGTGAAACACGTTCGGAGTACGCCCAGACAGTGACATGCGCACGTCACATAGGCCGCGCATAACCGGAATTATGCGCGGGCTTGACGATCTTGAAAACGGGCCCTCCGGTGGTGTGCAGTTTGCGAATACCACTTGACCGCCCTCGGGGTGGGTCGGAAATATGGAACACGCAAACTGCACACCATCCGAGAGGGGATTGTCTTGACCCTGCTCGACGAGCTGCACCAGCAGCTGAACGAGCTCGACCGCACGGAGGAGGAGCTGCACCAGCGCCGCGCGCAGGTGCTCCGCGCCTTCGTGAAGGAAGCGGGCGGCCTCACCGAGGCGGCCGGACTCCTGGAGCTGGACCCCCGCATCGTGGTCCAGCGTCAGCGCCTGGAGGACCTGGCCATGGTCATCTACCGCGGGGCCGGCACCGGCACCGACGACGACGGCCGGGTCTACGGCGAGACCGGCCAGGACGACGCCGCCCAGCGACTGGCGGACGGCCGATGGTGGCGCGTGGCCAAGGCCAGCCGCCCCAAGATCCGTCTCCTGGTCGTCGTCGACCGGGGCCAGGTCCGCCGCATCTGGCCGGTGAAGGAGACCGGCACCTGGGAAGAGGGGGCGGACGGCAAGGTCGCCCTCCCGCTCGGCGAGCGCCCGCTGACCCAGCAAGAGCTGGACGCCCGCTACCCGACGCTCGGCATCAGCCTCGGAGACCATCGCCCGATGCGGCGCGGCCTGCTGCGCGAGTACGTCCCCATCGACGGCGCCAGTGCCGACCCCCGGGCGTGGGTCCTCAGCCCTGGCGACTTCGATGCCACCGACCCAGCCCTCCGTTGGACCCCGCCCGCAGGGAGTCTGACGTGAAGGACCGTCTTCACCACCACGACCCCGAGAGAAGGAGAGGGACGTTGAGCGCCCCGCGGGCCACCCGGCAGGCCGAGAAGCCGCTTCAGCACACCAACTTCCAGCCCACATTCCGCCGAGCCACAGAGATCGTGAAGGACGTCGAGAAGGGGAACCTGGACCTTCAGCCGCCGTACCAGCGCAAGAGCGTGTGGAACGAAGCCCAGCGGATCGCCCTCATCGAATCGTGGCTCCTCGGCGTTCCGACCGGCCCGATCGTCCTAGTCGACCGCTGCAACGGGACCTGGACCTCCCCGGACGGCCGCAGGCCGCTGTACGACGAGGTCGACGTCGCCATGTGGGGCTGCGCCGACGGGCAGCAGCGCATCACCACGGCGAAGGCGTGGTTCGACGGCAAGTTCGCCGTCCCGGCCTCCTGGTTCGAGAAGGACCTGATCGAGACGACGGAAGAGACGGACGACGGGCCGTACGTCCGCTACACCGGGCTCACGCAGGTCGGGCAACGCCGCTTCGACAACATCGCCAGTTTCCAGGTCGCCGAGGACCGGACCTGTGCGGGCATCGCCGACGAAGCCCGCACCTACCTGCTGATCAACAGCGCAGGAACCGCCCAGACCGCGGCGGATCTGGAGAACGCCAGGCGCGTTGCCGACGGCGAGGGATCTCCATGACCGGCCCTGAGTCGGCACCGGCCCACATCCCGATCCCTACCAACCTGGTCGTCCTGCGGAGCCTGGAGGACGGCAGCCCTCTGTTCCCCGCGCACCAGGTGTCGGAACTCCTGCGAAATCTCGCCGGAGTCTTCCGCGAGCACCCGGAGATGGACCCCGCGGAAGGGCTCGCCGCCCTGGCGGACCAGCTCGACCTCATCGTCATCACTGCACTCGGCAGCTACACGAAGGAGACCAGTGACCGCACCCCCCGGCACACAGACCCCCAGGAGGGGTGAACGCCCCCCACCCGACACGGCGGAAACAGCGGCTGCCGTCGCGCACGTGCGAGCGGTGGTGACGGAAGCGCTCTACCCGGCAGTCACAGGTCCGGTCAGTGTCAATCGGACCAGCGTCCTGCTGTGCCGCAGCGAGCGGGAGCGGAGGCTGGCCCGGAAATGGCCCTGGTCATGGTCGTGCAACCTGTGCGACGACGGATACGGGGCCGGAAAGACCGAGGCCGAGGCCCGTGCCTACTCAGACGAACACCTTGCCCAGGCCCACCCGGAAGCCGTCACCAGCACGGTCTCCGGCAGCAACATCGAAGGAGACAAGTGAGCACAGCCCCCATGCTGCGTCGTCCGGCGCCGCGACCCCTCGGCACCGACCCTGCGCACGCGGAGCACGGCGCACCGGTCGCACGCCGCGGTGAACTCGCCATGGCGCCCAGGGATGCCAGTTTCCTCCGCAGCCCCAGCACGGGCGGCGACACCCAGCTGCACGTCGCCGTCTTCACGCAGCAGTACGCCGTCGGGAGCGGCATGGTCGGAATCGCCGCGGCGTGCGACCCCGTGCGCATCCTCCTGGACGAGGGCCTGTTCTTCGGGGCTCACGAACTCCCCAAGTCCCGCTGCCGCCGCCCCGGTTGCCGCACGCTGTTCGAGGCGGCCGACCGGCAGCACGACGACCTGGAGCACATGAGGGCGTACTACGGCCTTCAGGAGCGCCACGGCGTCCACCTCGGCCTGGCCACCCGCGTACGGCACGACGGCCGCCCCGGGACCGTCGTCGACACCGCCGGCCGGTACCTCCTCGTCCGCCTTAACGACGAGCCCCGGCCTGTGCGCTGCCACGTGACATACGCGATGGAGTACGAGACCGGGCCGGGGGAGTGGACCACCGTCACCCCCATCAACCACGACACGGCACCCGTACCCGCCGGATAGGCGGCGGAACGACAAAGGGGGTCCGGAGGCATTCGCGCTGCCTCCGGACCCCCTCAAACTGTACGAGCCCAGAACGAGAAAGGGGGCCTCACGCCGGTTGTCCCGGTGTGAGGCCCCTTCCCTGTGCGTGTCAGTCGACGCCGGGCACGGCCACGGGGTTGTCGCCGAGGTAGCCGAGCCGAGCGTCCACGTTCGCCTCAGCCTCCCGGAGCCGCTTGGTGTGCGGCCTCTCGGACACCCGCCCGTTCTTGGTTACGCAGCGCTCGCCCGAGCTGACGTGGCAGGTCTCGCACTCCAGCTCCAGGACCTCGACCTCGACCGCCGCGTCCCGCTCCTTGCGGCGCCTGGCCTGGGCCGCCTTCGATTCCCAGATGACCCGCACCCCTGCCATGGCCTGCGGGTACGTGGTCGTCTCCGCGCCCGGCATCCGGGCCCCGTGGGCGAGGTGAATCAGCTGCCGCGCCGTGGGTACGACGGCAGGCCCGCCGAAGTCCTCGCGATCGGTGCCGCGCGCCGCGGTTCCCCAGGGGTCGCCGGAGCCGGAGAACTTCGTGGCGAGCGGGACATCGCCCTCGACGATCCGGGCGAGCTTGCCGGCCTCCTCGCCAATCTCCCGCAGCTGTCCGGCCTTCGAGCGCAGACTGTCGATCATCGGCTCCAGCTCGACCGGCGTGGCGGGCGTCTCCGCCGCGCGAGCGATCTGCCGCAGCCTCAGCTCGATCGCCGCCAGTTCGACCGCGATCTCGTCGAGCGTGATCTGACGCCCCGCCATGAGGTGGGCGGTATCGGCCTCGGCGGCGGTCTCGTACGACGTGTCGTTGTTGTTCAGCAAGTCCGCTCCAAACGGGGAAGCAAGCCCCTGTGCGAGATTTCGAGTGATGACGCTGGTCGAGGTGCCACCCCCTCCCAGCAGTGACAACAATACCACCTTTTGCGGCGATGCGGGAGGGGAGGGGGTCAGGCTCCCTCGAACGTCTCGCCGTCGAGCTCCGTGCCGTCCGGCTCGTGCCGGAGCGCGCCCGTGCCGTCTGTCGAGATGTCGATGTAGTCGGGACGTTCGCGGCGGCGAGGCAGGAATCGGTCCAGCCAGCCGCGCGGCTCGACCTCGGCCGGGTACATGTCCGCCGCCGCCAGGACGTCGAGCTGCTCCTGTGAAAGGAGTTCGGCCCAGTCCGACGGGTAGATGGCGCTGCACCAGAGCTGAAGCTCGCCCTGCTCGATCACCACGCTGAACGGTGAGTTGCGCACGCCCGGACGGAAGCGGATGCGGTCCTGCAAGCCGACGGCGGTATCCCGATTGAGGTAGACCCGGGCAACTCGCGGGCCTGCCGCCCACGGGTGCTTCTCCGGCTGGCTCAGGATCTCCTCCACCCAGGTGCGGAGCCTGAGCGGGTCGTTGGCCGGGGTGCGGTCGTAAGGGTCCCAGGCCCGGCCGCGGCGCAGTCGTGCGACAAGGTGCCCGCCGGTGAACTCCAGGTTCCCGCCGCAGTGGTGCAGGGTGTCCGGGCTCGACCTGATGACGCCCCGCTCCATGTCGAACTCGACGAACCGGTGGCGGAACACCTCGCGGGCAACCTCCTCGTCCCAGCCGAGGTCACGCAGGAGGCGAAGGCTGTTACTCGGACCCGTGCCGCCATAGCCGGCCAGACACTCCTCCACCCCCAGCAGCTCGCCCTCGGCGTTACGCAGCAGCGTGTTCGGCGCCGCGATCCTCGTACCGTCCGCGAACACCTTGGGGTGGCGCCCGGACTCCAGCAGGATGTCCGTCTCGCTCATCGCCACCAGCGCACCGGTGACCTGACCGAAGGCCCCGCTCCTGACGTACTCCGTCGCCTGGTAGGCGGACAGGACCGGGACGAGCGGGGTCGAGTCGGTGGGGTACGCGTCCTTCTTCGCCCGCTCGATCATGGCGGTGATCACGGGGTGGGTGACCCCCAGCTCCCGGGCGAGGGACCTGCGGCTGGCGTCGGCCCTGGCCTCCTTGTGTGCCTGGGCGAACTCGTCGAGTTCGGCTACGTCCCGGTCGCGTTGGCGCTCGACTGCCTGCAACTCCCGCTTGAGGACCTGTGCCTGTCGATGGCTCATGCGGACGTTCGTCAACCGGCGGTTCAACTCTGCCTTATCCATGATCGGAAAGGTAAGCTGCCGCATCGTGGAAAGCAAGCTATCCAGTCATGGAAAGCTCTAGGGGGAGGTGAGGGTGCGCGTGGTTGGGAGCTTCGTGTGAGGGCGGTACACGAACGATGAGGGAGCGTAGGTTTCTCGGTGGAAGAAGAGACGTATCCGGGGCGGTGCACGCAGTGAGCGGAATGGACTTCCGGCCAGTTGAACGGACCGCGGACGCGTTCCAGCAGTCCTTGACCGCGCAGGAAATCCTGGCGGTGTGTCGCCGAGCGTTCGGCAATGATGCCGCACCTGTGTCCGTGGTCGAGCTGGGCACGGGCATGTACAACAACGTCTACCGCGTGGCCCTGGCCGGGCGGGACCGTCCGGTGATTCTTCGGGCGGCGCCGGCGGAGGAGCGGCAGTTCCGCAGCGAGCTGCACCTGATGAGGAACGAGCACGCCAGCTTGCCGTGGCTGGCTCCGATCGCGCACCTGATGCCGCAGGTGATCGCCGCGGACTGGACGGGGCAGGTGATCGGCCGGGACTGGATGATCCAGACCCACCTGGACGGTGTCCCGGCTCCGGAGCATCTGGGGTCGTACCCGCGCAGCACGTGGCCGACGTTCTTCCGGCAGATGGGTGCGGTCACCCGTGCCGTGCACGATGTGCGGGGACCGCACTTCGGTCCGGTGGCCGGGCCGGGATACGCCACGTGGAGCGAGGCCGTGATCGCGTCGCTGGAGGACATCGCCGCGGACCTGGACGGTGCGGGCCTGGACTCGGCGGACGTGCGCAAGATCGCCGCCGTAGCCGGCCACGACCGGGCAGTGCTGGACGAGGTCACCGAACCCCGCCTTCTGACCGGCGACCTGTGGACGGTGAACGCTCTGCTCGACCGGGACGCCGAGGTGCCGACCATCAGCGGCGTGCTGGACTTCGACCGCTGCACCTTCGGGGCACCGGAGGCGGATTGGACGATCCGGATGGCGACGGCCAAGGACGACGAGCGGACCGCGTTCTGGGAGTCCTACGGGCCGCTGGACCGGTCGGAGGGTGCGGTGTGGCGGGCGCGGATCTACGAGGCGAGGCACCTGGGCGCGATCCGGCTGGAGCGGCACAGGCTGGGGAAGGCGGACGCGGTCCGCGAGAGCTACGGGGCGATGGCCGACCTGCTCGCCGAGCTGAGCTGATCAGGTCCGCCTGGTGCGGGCGGTGTGGGAGCGACCCGGACGCGGATCTGCCGCGCGAGCAGGTCGGCCCGCTGTTCCACCTCGGCCGCGTCCGGGCCGGTGACGACGAAGGCGCCCAGCCGGTCGGCGTTGACGCCGGCGGCATTCACCACGCCGCCGATCGCCGCCCGCCAGCGCACGAACGGCACCCCCGGCCCCGGCTTCGGGAACCCGATCAGGGAGGTGAGGCGCCCGGCGCACGGGGCGGTGACGAAGCGGACGGTGGCATGGCCGCGGGCAGTGGGGGAGAGCGCGGCCGGACGGCCCAGCGCGACGTCGAGCAGGGCCGCGAAGACGTCGATGCCCAGGGCGTGCTGGAGCAGGACGCCGATGTGCCCGGCGCCGAGCCGGGCGGCGATCTCGATGACCGTGCACCGGCCGTCGGGGTCGATGACGACCTCGGTGTGCGAGGCGCCGTGGCGGATGCCGACCGAGCGGATCGCCGCCGCCACCTCCCGGTGCACGGCCGCCTCGGTCACCGGGGGCAGGTGCACGGGGAGGCTGTGCCCGGTCTCGACGCGGCGGGCACCGCCGGTCACCGCCTTGCGCGTGATGGCGAGGTGCGTGGTGTGGGCGTCCTGGGTGACGGACTCGACGCTGTACTCGTCGCCGACGGCGTACGCCTGGACCAGGATGTCCGCCGCGTCGTCGCCGTACCGCCCGCGCGCCATGCGGGCGGTGGCGGCGGCCGTGGCAGCTTCGGCCGGTGAGGTCGCCACGGTGACCCCGGCGGAGCCTGCCCCGCCGACCGGCTTGATGACGCACGGGAAGCCGACCCTCACGTCTGCGAGCGCGTCGGTCAGGTCGGTGCCGTCGTGGACGAGACGGGTGTAGGGGACGCGTACACCGGCCGCGGCGAGCACGCGCGCCATCGCCGCCTTGTCGCGGGCGGCGTACGCGAGGTGCGGATCGTTGCCGGGAAGGCCGAGTTCGGTGCACACGAGCGCGGCGAGTTCGGTCAGGTACTCGTTGGCGGTGAGGACGGCGCCGACGCCGCGGCGGCGGGCGTACGCGGTGATCTCTTCCACGGCCCGGTCGGGCCGGGCGAAGTCGGTGACGACCTGCCCGGCCAGCTCCGGCGCCGGGGCCGGCACGTCCGCCGTCGCGGTGGCGGCGTGGACCTGGTGGCCGCGGCCTGCCGCCGCGCGGGCGAGCGCGGCGGACTCCGGGCCCGCCGCGTCCAGCAGCAGCACGGCGGCGCCGGTCATGACAGGTAGTCCACGAGGCCGCCGTCCCGGCAGGTGTCCAGGGTGAAGCAGTGGAACCCGCCGCCGAACAACCTCCTGTGCCGGTGCCGGACGGGCACCACGTCGAAGCCCTCGGTCTCCAGCGTCTTGGCCAGGCCGGTGCAATCCTCGTTGACCAGCACGGTGTGCTCATCGACGGAGAGGACGTTGAGGTCGATGTACGGGCTGGTGAGGACCAGGTCGTCGTCGCCGTAGACGGGGAAGGCGCCCGCATCGGGCTCGGGCGGCACGATGTACCGCCAGGAGCGCAGCGGTTCGGGCATCAGGTCGCGGATGCCGTCGTGCCGGGCGAGGAACACCCCGGGGCGCAGGGCGAGGACCATCGAGTCGATGTGGTTGTCCGCCATCCGCCACACCCGGTGGACGCGGTAGTCGTGGCCGAGGTGCCGCTGAAGCCAGTTGAGGCCCTGTTCGTGGTTGTTCTGGGCGACGTTGACGACGAGGTCCCGGCCCAGCCGCAGCACCTGGGCGCCGTCGAGCATCATCTCCAGACCGACGTCGTACGGGCTGGGCTGCGGGTCGGCGATCGGCTCGGTCGGCCCGCCCAGGGTGGTGGCGGCGTCGCGGGCGTAGGACAGATCGAACGAGCCATCGGTGAGGGTGGGGCGCGGCATCACCGTCCACCGGGCCCCGGCTTTCTCGTACGCGCGGAAGACGCGGTGCAGGAGCTGGGTCTCCAGGTACCGCGAGCGGATCGCCGGCGGCGTCTCGATGATGTGGTCCCCGAGGATGAGGGTGTTGTCGCGGATGTTCAGCGCGGGGGTGGGTGCCGCCTCCCAGCCCAGGCCCGCGATGCGGGCCGCGTCGGGCGGCAGCGGAAGCGGTCGGTGCACGGTGACCCCGAGGCCGGTGAGGGTCGCGGCCAGGTTCTCGACGTCCTCGTGCAGTTCCTCGGCGTAGCGCTGCTTGACGGCCCAGTTCTGTCCGCGGGTGCCGGTGCCGGTCTGTGCGAGCCGGGGGTAGGCCCAGTCCGAGCGGAAGCCGGTCAGGTTCTCGTGGTGGAACAGCTCGAAGGAGAGGTCGCGGTCGTGGCCGAGGTAGTTCTCCGCGGACCCGACGATGATCTCCTTGAGCGGGGTGAAGTCGTCGTGGCTGTGCAGGCGCATGGCGGGATCGGTTCCTTCCAGGTGAGGCCGGGATCAGGGGTCAGGGGGTACGGGGCTCGGCGGGCACGTGCCGGTCGGCGAGCGCGCGGCCGCGACGGACCCGCAGCAGCAGGCCGCCGTCGGGACTGGGCGCCAGGGTGCGCTGTTCGCTCCAGCCGGAGAACCGCCACTCGCCGCCGTCGCCGGCCGCGACGAGCGCGAAGGAGCGTCCGGCGACGGTCAGGGCCAGGCCGTCGCCGTCGGCGCGGTCGAGGCGGGCGGGCAGGAGGGAGCCGTCCAGCGGGGCGGCCGCGTCGAAGTCCGCGAACCCGCTGGGCAAGAGGGCGTCGTACGGCAACGCGGCGGACCATGCGGACGCGGCGGCCGGGGCGGGGCGGTTGAACAGGACCTCCCCGCGCGCGAACAGCTCTTGCCAGGAGGCGGGGAACCAGCCTGCGAGTTCGGCGGTGAGGAGGGCATCGATGACGACGTGGACGCGGGTCACCGCGTCGCTGGTGTTGCGGACCAGGTGCTCGCGGGAGAAGTCCCCGTACCACAGGGTGCCCGGCTGCCAGCAGTGTTCGACGCCGTCCAGGACGAGCACCGCGTCCGGCGTGGTCACGATGGGGATGTGCAGGCGGGTGAGGCCGCGGTCGAGCCGGTACTTGGGATCGCAGTGCGCTGCGGAGACGGCGCCGGGCCCGAGCGCCATCAGCCTGACCGCGTTCAGCGGGGCCGGGACCTGGTCCAGGAGGCGGGCGAGGTAGGGCAGGTGCTCAAGCCAGCGGGTCGGCGCGAACGGCTGCGGACCGGGACCGCCCGGGTCGGTGCGGTCCGCGTCGCCGCCGAGACTGCGCAGCGGCAGGACGCGCCAGTCGATCGGGGCGGGATGGCCGACCTGTCCGCCGAAGGTGTGGGTGCGCTGCACGTTCCAGGTGTGGGAGGTGACGGCCGCGAGCTCGTCGGCGAGCCGGTCCGCGTCGAGGTCGAAGGCCGGGGTGAGCTGGGCCGCCTCGGCGGCCGCCGTGGTGGTGGTCATGGTGGGGCTCCCGGTCAGGAGGAGAAGGACACGGCCGTGTGGCCGACGTGCTCGCTGGCGTCGACGGCGCCGGCGGGCAGGGTCTGGAAGCGCTCGCCGAGCCGGGCGAACGCGTCGTCGTAGCCGGTGGCGGGGTCGTAGGCGATGCAGAACACGAACTGGACCGGCGCCCCCGCCGCGAGGGGGATGGCGGGCATCGACACGATCACTCCGGTCCGGGTGGCCGGGGCGTAGGTCAGGCCCGTCTCGTCCAGCGCGGCCAGGAACGTGTCGAAGTCGGGCACGGTCCAGGTGGGCGGGACGTGGTACTCGACCACCTGACGGCGCGGGGCGGCGGCGACGTCCACGACGTGGCGGGCGATCTGCTGGTAGATGTGCAGCGACCCGGAGACCTGCGCGTTGACCTCCGTGAACACCACGGACCCATCGGGCAGCACGAGGGCGTCCGCGCTCAGGTGTCCGCGGTAGCCGAAGGCCCGGTATGCCTCGGCCAGCCGGGTGCCCCCCTCCAGCAGCGCCGCCCGGACCGGGTCGCTCACGCCGTCGAGGGGGACGACCTGGTGGCTCAGGCGCCGGCCGACGTAGAGCAGGCGGCCCATCTCGGTCGGCTCGCTGCCGGTGTCGGCGGCGTAGTGCTCGGAGTACACCGCGTCCGCGCCGGCCGCGAAGGTCTCGATGACGACCGGCCACCGGCCATCCTCGCTCGCCCACGGCCAGCGCTGATCCCAGTACGCGGCGATGCCGTCCTCGCCGGGCGCCAGGTGGTGCAGGTGGCGGGCCCCGACGTGGTCCACCGCCAGCTCCAGGTCGCGCACGAGGAGCTGGTTGCCGACCCCGGCACCGTTGTGGGCCTGCTTGACCACGACCGCCCCGCCGCCGGACAACTCCAGCAGTTCCCCGGTCGCGGCGATGGCCTCGGCGCGGCTGCGGCAGACACGGCCGGGCAGGATCGGCACTCCTGCGGCCGCCGCCAGGGCCCGGAAGTTCGCCTTGTTGTTGCCGATCTCCCCGCCGCCCTGGGCGAAGAACGCGGCGCCGGGGAACCGGTCCTCGATGCCGAGGGCGGCGGCGAAACGGGCGACGGACGCGGACGGCCATAGCGCGAACACCTCCGTCACGGCCCCCGGTCCGCCCGCAGTGTCGAGCGCGGCCCGCACCGCCTTCACGAAGACTGGGGCGGTGAGCGCGGCCGGGTCGAGGAGCTGGTCGCCCCACGCTCCGGCGGGCGCCACCAAAACGGCCAGCTCGCTCCGCTTCACACCGGTGTGGGCCAGCGCGTAGTCGAGGAACGCGTCGTCGGGCTCGCAGCACAGGACGAGCAGGTCACCGGGGCGGGCGAACCACAGCAGGCGCTGTGTCCAGGCCCGCATGTCGCCGCGGGCCCGAATGGACGGGTCGATGTGGTTGCCGACGAGGATGCGCACGGCGGATCTCCTGACGCAGAGGGAAGAGGGGCAGGCCCCGGCGGCGGTGCCGAGCGGGCGGCGCCGCCGAGGACGGGTCAGCGGTGAAGGCGCGCGGGCAGCGTCTGATACGCCCGCATGGTCGCCGTACGGCGCCGCACACCCTCGCCGGCCGCGACCAGTTGGGCCGGGTAGGAGGCGAGAGCCGCGACCAGGGCGCGCAGGCCCGCTTGGGCGACGGTCGTACCGATGCAGGAGTGCGGACCCCACCCGTAGCCGAGGTGCGGGTTCGGTGCGCGATCCAGCACCAGCCGGTCCGCTCCGAGGAAGGCATCCGGATCGCGGTTGGCGGCGGCGAACAGCGCCACCACCTTCTGCCCCGCAGCGACGTCGACCCCGCCGATCCGGCACGCGCGCACCGCCACGCGGGTGGTGCCCTGCACCGGCCCGTCGAAGCGCACCAGTTCGTCCACGCCGGTGGCCAGCAGCGCCGCATCACGCATCTGCTCCAGGGCCTCGGGACGGTCGAGGAGGACAGCCACCGCGTTGCCGACGGCGGCCGCCATCGTGCTGTAGCCGCCCTGGAACATGACCCGCGCGGTGTTCTTCACGTACAGCCGGGCCCGCGGATCGGCACCGGGTCCGGCCCGGCGGACGTGATCGAGCAGGCCCGGCCGGGACGAGGCGGCGAACCAGCCGTCGACCAGCTCGCTCAGCCGCTGCCGGGCGATTCGCCCCGGCTCCACGAGCGAGGGGTCCAGCCCGCCGTCCATGCTCCGCATGATGGCGTCCGAGACCTCGGCGAACTCGGCGTACGGCGGGGGTTCCACCCCGAGCAGATCCGCGACGACGGCCACGGACAGCGGTACCGCGAGCTCCGCGACCACATCGAACTGACCGCCTGCCGCCAGGACATCGAGCCGGCCGGTCACCAGGCGGCGGGCGCGTTCCTCAACGGCCCCGAGGTCCTGAGCCCGCAGCGCCGTCATGAACAGCGAGCGCACGCGGCTCTGCTGCGGCGGGTCGAGGGTCTGCACGCTCAAGGACGGCTCCGGGACCGTCCCCCCGGTGCGGCGCGGATCGCGGGCGAACAGGGCGTGGTCCCTCAGCACTCGCACACAGTCGGCGTGCCGGGTCAGCGCCCACGAGCCCATCCCCTCGTGCCAGAACACCGGCGTCGTGCGCCGCAGTTCGGCCAGCACCGGGTACGGGTCACGCAGGACCCGGGCGTCCAGTGGGTCATAGAGGTCGGTGGCTGACGGCATCGCTCATCCCTTCCGGAAACGGACGGACAGGGGCGGACCCGCCGCGCGGGCCCGCCCCCGGCACCTCGGGCTCAGTGGTCGTACGACATGGCAGCCCCCTCCCTGTGCATCGACGGCGGCGGAGACGTCCCGCCCAGAACGAGGAGCTTGCGCGGCCCCCTCGCCGGCGGGCACGAAGACGGTGAGGACACAGGTCTTCACCCGGTCCGTCCGGTCGCACGGGGGCGCCGGGCGAGACCACGACGAGTACAGCGCCCGCAGGCCGCCGCGCCTAGAGCGACGCCCTATCCCCGCCCTATCCCCGGTTTGCCGGAACGGCTCTCCCGCAGCTGACGCCGGTGGTGCAATGGGCTGGTGGACGACGAGATCCGCCACCCCCTCGCGTACGCCAGGAACGAGCGCGGATGGTCACAGGAGGAACTGGCCCGCCGCATCCGGCAGGCCGCCGCACGCCGCGGCCTGCGCTCGGGAACCAGAGGCTCGCGGGTTTCCAAGTGGGAGACCGGCCGGGTCACCCCCGACGAGGAAGAGTCCCAGCCGCTCATCGCCGAGGTCTTCGGCATCGACTACGCGGCCGTCGCCCATCTCGGCTGGCCCAACTGGCTCCCGGGCCAGGACAAGCCGCTGCCCCTCGGCCCGCACAACGCCGTCCCCTCCTTGCGAGAGGCCCTGATGACCTCCCTGGACCGCCGGTCGTTCATCGCCTACACCAGCGGCGCCCTCGCCGCCTTCGCCTACCAGTGGGCTGTCACCGAATCCGGGCCGTCGCCCCGCTGGGGTACCCGGCTCGCGGTCGACACCGAACTGCTCGACTGGCTGGAGACCACCGGCGCCGAGCTGATCCACCTGGCGACCCAGCGCCGCAAACGCACCCGCCGCCTGCTGGGCGAGCACCTGACCACGGTCACCGACATCATCAGCGAAGGCCGCTACACCCGCTCCGTTGAACGACGGCTCCACACCCTGGCCGCCTCCCTCTCCCAGGCCATCGCCTGGCAGAAGTTCGACGAACGCCGCCACGCCTCCGCCGGCCGCTTCTGGCACGCCGCCCTGCACAACGCCCACACCGCCGGGCAGCGCGACCTCGGCGCGGGCATCCTTTCCGATCTCGCCTATCAGATGCTGTGGCTCAAGGACGCGCGTACTGCGGCCGCGATCCTCGAACACGCCATCCCCCGCACCCAGCACCCCGCCGCCCGGTCCCTTCTCCACCTCCGCCAGGCCCGCGCCCTGGCCGCACTTGACGAGAGTGGCCGGTGCCGACAGGCGCTCACCGCCGCGGAGAAAGCGCTGGGCGCCCCGTCGTACGACCCACCGCCCGCCTGGTGCTCGTGGATGTCACACGCTGACCTTGCCGCTGACAGCGGGCGTTGCCTCGCAGAACTCGGCCAGCGCCACCAAGCTCACCGGCTCATGGACGAGGGCATTGCCCTACTGCCCGATAGCCGCTCCAAGACGCGCGCAGTCTTCCTGACCTACCAGGCCGAGACCTATCTCCAGGACGGCGAACCGGACATCGCCGCAGCGACCGCGATGCAATCCCTGGACCTAGCCACCCAGATCAACGCCCCCCGGTGCGTGACGATGATTCAGGACTTGGAGCCGGAATTGTCGCCCTACGCACAGACGACCCCCGTCGCTGAACTCCTGGAACGACTCCGTGCTACGGCCTGACGGGCCACACCCCGGTCCTCCCTGGCCGCGGCCGTCGACCTACTTCGGGTCTGCGGGCGCCGCCGTTTCCGCCGTGAGCTGGTGCACGGTGCGGGACTCCCTCGTCGGGCGCAGCGGGGCCCCGTCAGGACCGCGCACGTGCTCGATCACGGTGATCTCCTCGTGGTGGTGCCGCTCCTTGTTGGGGTCGTCCCGGTGCAGGTGCGGATTCATGCAGTGGGAACGGTCGTACTCCGCGATCACCTGGCGGTAGTCCAGCTTCCGCCCGATCGGCACGGGCGCGGCCGGGGACGACTCGGTGGGGCGAGGACGGCGGCCCCGCAGCGTGACGAGGTGAACGGCGGAGTCGTCCACCACACCCTTACGCCGGTCGCGGCGCAGGTCGGTCGGCTTGCGCGGCTGTACGCGCTGCTGGGTGATCGGCCGCTTGGTGACCTGCTCCTGGGTGATGAAGTCCCAGCACGCGAAGACGACGTGACTGACCTCGTCGGTGGTGCCGAGCTGCATCGGGCCCGGCGTCTCGGTGGCCCCGATCGTGGTCTCGTTGTCGGCCATCAGCGGCGGAGTCCCGGGCACGGCGTGGGTGGGGCGTGTCCAGAAGGTTAGCCACCACGTCGGGTGCTCCCGGCCGTCGAAAGCCTCGATGTGTCGTACGCCGTCCGGCCCGAACCAGCGCCAGAACGGCTGACGCGGCCCCGCGACCGGGGTCGGTTGCAGGTGCCCGGGGGCGTGCGCGAAGTCGGCGGCCCACGGCCCCCAGGACACCGCGACCACGTCCGCCGGCCGTTCCTCGCCCTCCGGGACGGTCCGCACGAGCGGCTTGCCGAAGGCGATGAACCCGCGGCGCGCGGGCACGCGGTGCGGGGCTAGCGCCCCCTTGCGGCCGCGCTCCGCCTTGCGGATGGCCGCTTCGGTCATCTCCTCGTCCACGTGGTACAGCCGGGCCTTGGCGAGCCGGTCGTTCTCCTGCGCCAGCAGTACCCGGGCCGCGTCGTCGGCGGCGTCCAGGTACGGCACGAGGGTGCCGGTGTTCTCGAACAGCGCGAGGGCGAGCCGGTTCACGGCGGGCTTGCCCTGCTGCGCGCTGATCAGACGGGCGCGCAGGTCGGGCAGGCGCCGGGGGTCGATCGGCTCGGTGGCGGCCATAGCCGGGAAGCGGCGGGGCCCGGCTTCGAGCAGCGCGTGCACCCCGGCGCCGATCGCGATCAGCTTCTGCGCGTTCTCGGTGGAGGCTGCACAGGCGCGTGCGATCAGCTCGTGAAGCTGGGAATCGTCTTCGCCGTCGATCGCGGACTGGAGCAGGCTGGCGATGGCCGGGGGCGCGGCGGGCAGGTTCCGCGCGACGCTGAAGTGCCCGTATCCGCCTGCCTGCCAGCGTTCGGCCGCCGCCCGGCACATGCTCAGCAGCTCCGCGACGACGGGCGCCTGCCGTTCGAGCAGGGCGATGTGCACGCTGTGGGCCCGGAGCTGGTCGGCCACCTCCGTGGTCGGCCTGGACAGGGCCTCTCCGGCGAGGGTGGCGAGGCGCTCGGCGAGGGCGATGTCCTGCGCGGTCGGCGCGGAACTCGGGCGGTCGGTGATGCCGGACATGCCCGCCAGTATTCCAAGGGTGGCCCTCGCCCATGGACCCCCGGCGCGGGCCGAACCGTGGGTCCTGTCCGACCCCACCGGTAGCTTTGGTGATCCAGAGCAAGGAGAGGACGCGTGGACGACCAAGGCGTGAAGTTCCAGATGATCGTGCAGAACGAGGCCAAGCTGGACCGCGACCGTGCACTGGTGGCCTTCCTGCGGGCACGCATCACTGAACGCGCGCCGGCCGCCGACGAACGGGAGAGGCAGCTGCTGGCCGGCACACAGAGGGTCCTCGACGAGTTCGCCGCCAACTTCGAGCGCGCCGCCAAGGTCGAGCACACGGACTACTTCCCCGGGCAGATCGATGCCCTCGGCTGGTCGCTGCGCTGCACGGCCTTCGCGGCCTTCTCCGAGCACCCCGACTTTCAGATGGACTTCAAGCCGTGATGCCCCGCCCGGAGCTGGCGGAGCGCCCCGCCGGCGAGATCGCACGACCCACCACCCGAGCGGAAGACGCCTTCGCCAAGATCCGTGAGGACCTGGGGCAGGTCGCCCCGCGCGATCCGGTGAAGCGCACGCTGGGCCCGCGCCGCTACCGCATGGACATCCTGCGCGACATCTGCACCGCCGAGGCGTTCACCACCGTCATGGCCTGGCTGGCGTCCTCCACGATCCCCAGCATCAACTCGAAGCGGAACTACGCCGACGACATCCGGTTCTGGCACCAGTTCGCGCAGGAGCTCGGGCACGAACGCTTCTTCATCGGCTGCATCACCCGCGGTGACGTCACCACCTGGCGGCTGAGCGAGGAGAAGCGTGAGCAGGCCAAACGCAGCATCGCGCGCCGCCTGTCCGCCCTGTCCTCCCTGACCGTCTTCGCCGCCGAGGAGTCTCAGACCTACATCCCCAACCCGGTCACCCGCCACAACCGGCCCAAGATCGACCGCCACGACGAGACCACCGCGACCCCCGTGCTGGAGGTCGACGAGTTCGCCGCCCTCTTCGACTGGGCGGAGTGCCTGCGCGACGTCGTTGTGACCAGCCTCGTCTACACCTTCGCCGGGCGCGTCAGCGAGTGGTGCGAGGCTGACGTCACCGACTTCCGCGACGGCCGCAACCCCGTGATCGACCTGACCCGCAAGGGCGACAAGGGCAGGCAGTGGTCCCTCCCGCACCAGCTCGCCGAGCTCTTGGTCCTGCTAATCAACGGCCGGACTGACGGGCCGCTCCTCCTGGACTCCGAAGGGCGGCGGCTGGACCGCCACGACGTCGACCGCATCCTGACCCGCCTGGGGAAACGGGCTGGGGTCCTGCCCGGCCGTGACCTGACCCCGCACGTTCTGCGCGCCTCCCGCCTGACCCACATGCACGACGACGGGGTCCCTCTGGAGGAGATCCAGGAGTTCGCCGGACACGACGATCCAGCGACGACGCTCACCTATATCCGGCGCCGCGGCGACCAGGCCCGCCGGGCCCGGCACGCGGCTGACGGCGTCGACAAGTTCAGCGCACAGCTCGGGCGATGGCTCGCCCTGGCCGCATGACGCGCACCCATCCGGCCCGAGCAGCGGCGACCCGGTGCCTGTTCTCGGGCATGGTGACGCCATGAGCGAGCGCTCCTACTCCTGCGAGACCGCGGTGGCCGTCGCCGAGGCAGTTCGTCCCTGGCTGGACAAGGACACCGACGAGCCGCCGCCGGCCGCCGCGATCGTGGCCGCGCTACGGGCCGCCGAGGCCGAACACGGCGGCTACCAGCGGGATCTGTGGGGCCGTGCGGCAGGCAATGCGGCGTGCGCCACGGCCGCCGTCGACGAGTCGCGCGCGGGCTGGCTCTGGGCCACCTCGCTCGACTACGTCGTACGCGCCGTCGAGGCCGCACCGCCCGCAGCGGTCCCCCCTTCAGGTGAAAGCGCCAACGCCGCCCACTCGCCGCTCCCGCGCGCAAGTGCTCCTGCCAGCCACGACACGCCCCAAGTGGAAACAGGAAACCCCTTCCCGTCCAGCCTCACCGCCAGCAGCCTGGAGCCATGAACCCGTTACCGGTCACGATCGAGTCCTTCGGCTTCCGCCACCGGGACGACCAGCCCGTGGGCCACGCCCTCCTGTTCGACGTCCGCGGTCTGCTCCCCGCCACCGAGACCGGGCTCCCGCGCGACACCGGGCTCGATCCCCGGGTACGCCAGCAGATCAGGCAGAGCGAGTGCGCCGAGGAACTGGTCGAGCGCATCGTGGGGGAGACCGCCGCGCTCCTCGCCTACGCCCAGCCCCGCGGCCGCCGCGTGCACGTCCTGGTCGGCGGCCTGGACGGCGTGCGCGGAAGCGTTGCCGTGGCCGAATGGGCCGGGGAACTACTGCGCTACCGGCTCGGCCCCGCCGGCCCCGCGGTCGAAGTCGTCCACCGGCACATCGCCGGGAGCGTCGTACGGCCGTGAGGAGTGCGGGTCAGCTCTCCGGCCGGGAGGACGTGTGCACGGACTCCACCAGGTCCGGGGTGGCGAGGAAGAAGAGTTCCGGGGCCTGACCTCCGCGTACCAGGTCCTCCTCGGTCCGCGGTTGCTTCGTCGCGGGGTCTCGATACCCGATACCGGCAGCCCGCAGGGCCTCATCGAGTCCCCTGAGCCGGAGTCGCCGGTCGTCGGCGGTCTCCGTGTCCTCCCACGAGGCCAGCACGGTGGGAGCCCGCGTGCCGTGCGGGAACAGGACCATCGGACCGTCCGGCTCCTGCATCCACGGGTACAGGGCCCGCAGGGCGTCATGCGTCAGCCGCCCCGAGTGCAGCAGCGCGAGGGCATCGTCCTTGGAGGCGGTGAAGAGGACCTTCTTGACGATCTCCTCCTCGCTCAGCCCCGCCCGGTAGTCCTGCGCCATCGTCTCGGCGAGGGCATACCGCACGTCCTGGAGCGCTCTGGCGGTGTCAAACGTCCGATCCCCCGGCGTCGATGCCGCGGGGGGCAAGTCGTCGTCGGACCGCTTGGTGACCCACCGATGCAGGAAGTTCATGATCGCCTTTCTCGATACACCGGGTCCGCAGCATCGCACGGGCCACTGACGGAGCGGGCCCGCTTCGCGATGTCAACGTTCTGGTGACAGTGCTGAAGCGGGCCCCGGGCCGGCACCTGCTGGCAGTCAGTGGCAGCCGTAGGAGCGAAGAAGGTCCTGCGACTTCTCATCCGCGGGGGCGAGCGGCTGGGTACCGCCATTGACCGCGTGCTTGAGCTTGAGGACCGGGTACGTACGCCCCTTGGGTGCGGGTCCGCCCGGCCAGACCTCCATCCGGTCGTTCCCCGGTGCGGCCTTCATGACCACCATCGCCTGCTTGTCGCTGTACGGAGTGCCGCTCAGGCACGCCCCGTCGCCGCCCAGCTCGGCGGTGTACCGGTCCCAGGCGGACATGAAGACGTGCGAGGAAGCGCGTTGGACGCCCCACACCCCGACGAACGTCAGCACTACGGCGACCAGGGCGAGCCGGGGAGTCAGCGGGCGCCGCCGAAAGCCCAGCAGGCGAAACAGGCCGAAGCCCGCCACCGCGCCGATGAGGGCCGCAGCCATCCAGATTCCTGCGGACAGCAGTTTTCCCCTGCCCAGGAGGTTGGCGTCCGCGGTGACCACCATGGCCGCCGCGAAGAAGCCGAAGCCGCAGAGCATCGCCAGGAACGGCACACTGCCGTCCCTGGAGTCACCGAACCATGAAGGAGCCGTCATCCGACGCTTCGGCCACTCGGAAGGAGACGCTCGGCGCGCTTGTCCGCCAGCTCGATCGACTCGAAGAAGGGTGGCGTGTTGTGCTTCTCAAGATCGACCAGGTCGCTGAGCTGCGCCAGTTTCATGCCCCGGTCGGCGGTGCGGCGGAACCGGTCGAGCTCTCGTTCCACCGCGGCGCGGATCACCGGATCGGCGTCGCGGTCGGCCAAGCACCTCATGATCCTGTCCCGAAGGTCGCCCTGTTCGAGCTCGTTGGCGAGCAGTACGGCGACGGCGACGCGGCCGGCCCGGCGGCGCGCGAACCATCTGCCGATGTAGTTGGTCATCGTGGCTCCCTCCCTGCTGGACGTGACGGTGACGGTACCCGCACGCCACAGCCCCTCAGCCCCGGCTTGAGGTAAACGAGAGGTCCAGCCCGGGGCCGTTGTCTTATGGCACCCGCGTGATGCCCTGAAGGTGCTCCCTCATCGCGTCGCCTACGTCGGCCCTACCCATCCACTCGGTCAGGCGGTCGTGGTGCTCCGCGGGCAGGGACCCTTGCTGAAGACCGGCGTAGAGCAGACCGCTCATCAGGGTCGTCTCGACCGTCTTCGGCGAACACATCGTCTCCAGCAGCCCCCGGAATACCAGGGCCGTCGCCTCATCGCCGGCCCCGGAAGCGTCGGTGTACGCACGGAACAGCATCGCCGCGCGCAGCTGGTCCGCGAGGACTTCCCGGTCCTCGGGGCTGGTGGCCGCCTCGGCCAGCAGGTGGTCCTCGATCTTCTTGGCCTGTTCCAGGTCACCGGCCATGAGGGCGTCACGGAACGCCTTCACCTGCCGCGTCTCGAAGATGTCAGGCAGCTGCATCGCCACGGAAACGCCCCCTTGCGTACGTCCAAGTTCCGCCCCGAGCGTATGCCGCTGCGGCTCCCTTCCGGTGAGGATGCCCAGGAAGCGGCCGAGATCAATCGGGACGCGCGAACGTGCCGAGAGGCGGTCAGGAGGCCAGCCACCGGCCGAGGAGCACGGCGCCGACGATGACCGGCGAGAAGATCCCGAGCAGGTTGACCGTGTTCATCAGCGGCCCGTCGCCCCTGCGTGTACGGAGGTGGGTCACGTGCCTTGCTCCCCTCTTCGTGGACTCGGCTGACGCCGTCGACAGCATCCCACCTTCAGGGGAAGCGGACAGCCCGAACAGGGGTGATGCCGCAGTCCGCCCGGTACGGCACAATGAACAGCCGGCCGGGGGATAATGAGTCCTAATCGAGGATCGAAGGGGAAAGCCGCTTGTCCACGAACGCCGTTGACGAAGACCGTTTTCCTGCGGTCGAGGAACTGCCCGCGCTGATCCAGAAGGTGCTGGCCGCCCCGGACATGACCGAGAGCGTGGCCGGTCATGTCCGCTGGGTGGAGGGCACGCTGAGGCGGGCGCTGGAGCGCGAGGACTTCCGGAACCGGTACGGGAAGTCGATGCGGGACCTGCTCGGGCCCGGCGCCACCGCGCTGTGCGAGATGACCGACAACGGCGAGCTGCGCGCCAAGGAGCTCAAGACCCCGCCCAAGGGCGTGACCGCCTCTCAGCGGCGCCGGGCGAGCATCCTGCGCCGCTTCGCCGCCGCGGCGGGCGTCCCCAGCGGCGCGCTCTCCTACCCGAAGCCGACCCCGAAGCCGACGATGCCGGGCTGGGCCCGCAGTGAGCTCCACAACCGTCTCCAGGACGAGGTCGACCGCAAGCCGTCGGCCCCCGGCCGGGCGCGCCTCCTGGTCGTCCTCGGCGTAGTCCTGGACACCGCCGCCCGGTCCGGCGAGCTGTGCACGATCGGCATCGTCGACCTCGCACCCGATCTGTCCTGGGTCAAGATCATCCGAAACCCGCAGGCCATCGGCTCCCCCCTTCACATCACCGAGGTCTGGCCCCTGTCGCCCATCACGCAGGCCGCCCTCGTGAACTGGCTCCCGATCCGAGGCCGCCTGATCGAGGACCTGGAAGGGGGCGCCAGCGCCCTGCTCGTCGTCCTCCACGGCAACCGTGCCTTTCACCGCGCGGGCGCCTACAAGAAGGGGATGCCGCTCAAGGTCCGCGGCCTGATCGACAGCTACCGGGCGCACGTCCAGGAGCTGAAAGCCGAGGTGACCAACCGCGGCGAATCGGGCTGGGAGCTTCCCCAGGGGCTGGAGCAGCTGCGGCGAGGAGTCGAGGAGCGCCGCAGCACGTACGACAGCGACCGGCGGGCCGGGGCCAGAACTGCGCAGTGGGACCCGGCCGTCGTACTGAACCCGCTGCTGCCCGAAGAGGAGGAGAAGAAGAAGACGGCGACGGCGTTCGCCAAGGCGGCCCAGGCGGTGACGGCCTTCCACCAGGCCCGCGAAGCCGCCGGGGGTGACGAGACCGACCCGCAGGTCCTGAAGGCCCGGCGCACGCTGCGGGAGACGACTCGGTTGGCGTGGGCGCGGTCCGGCCATGCCACCACGCTCAAGCTCCTGCGGCAGGCCGGCCTGTCTGACGACGACCTCGCGGCCGCGGGCTACAACGAGCTGCTGCTGGACGCGCTGGAGCGCTCATAAGGGCGCCGCGCGCCGGAGTACCGTGCAGGCCGTCACAGGTTCCCCGAAAGGGGGACGCCTCGGCGGCCCCGGAACCGGGCAGGAACGCGGACACGTGGTTGACGACGTCCTCGCCGAGAACTCCAAGGAGGAGAAGCGGATGTACGCACGACTGAGACGCTGGTGGGCGACAGGGTCGCCGCTGTGGCAGCGGCTGGTGGTGTGCGGCACGCTCACCATCGGCGCGTTCGTGGCCGGCCAGACCGTGGCGATCCTCGGCGGCCGTGCGTGGCTCTCCCTCGGTCTCGCCGCCGTGGCGGCGGCCGCGCTGTGCGTGGGCGCCTTCCTCCTGATGATGGCGCGCGCTCGCGGGGAGCACGTCTACTCCCCGCGGTGGTACCGAAAGTTCCAGCAGGACGCCCGTGCCCGTGCGGCGGGGAACTCGCAGTGAGCCCGTGACGCAGGGGGCGGCCGCTCGCACTTGCTGGGGAGGAATGGGTACGCGTACTCATTCCTCCCCAGCGCCGTTTGGCCATACTGGGCCGCGCCTGCGCCGATGCACGGCCGCCGAGGACAACGACAGGAAAGCCGACATGGGGAACGAGCGAGGGAGCGCCGTGGCCGACCCGACGGCGAGCGGGCCCGACTACAACGACCTGTCCGACACCGCTGTCGCCTACCGGTGGGTGCCGCGCGACGAAGGACGGGAGAACCGGCCCGCCATCCTGGCGGAGTTCGCTACCGGGCTGGAGGAGTACGCCGCCGAGCAAGGCGCCCGCCTCGTCGGTGCGATGACCGTGGACTTCCCCCGACTCCGGGACCTGCCCAAGGACGTGCGCCGCAGCATCCTGCGGACCATGTGGCTTCAAGAGCGTCGGTGGTGGCGCTGGGGTGACCTCGTACTGGTTCGCGCCTGGCAGCATACGGAGCCGGCCTGACGGACAACACCGAAGCGGCGCCACCGGTGACGGTGGCGCCGCTTCACTGTGTGATCACTGGCGGCCCGCCACGATCAGGGCGCGCGCGTGGCTCTCCACGTACTCATACATCCGGTCCCCGTCGAAGCCGAAGGCGTAGGCGAGCATCGTTGCGGCGAACCAACCGCCCGACAGCAGCAGTTCGACGTGGTCCCGCCCGGCTGCCCCAGGCCGCGCCCACTCGATGACGAGCCCGGCGGCCCGCTGTTCCCTCGCCTCCAGTTCTGCCTCGTCGACCGCACCGCCTGCTGTGCGGTGCAGCTCCTCGGCGAACAGCGCGGCGACGTCGACGACGACCGAGTCCGCCGGATGCTCGACCGTCAGGCTGACCTGGTGCTCGCGCACCGTACGGGCCTGGACGTCGAGCCAGGCGGTCACCGCCGCCGGGTCGTCGTCCTGCGTGATGGCCAGCGCGGCGACCGCCGCACGCCCCAGCGCGCACACGATGGGCACGATCTCGGTCCGCAGGTCCGCGCCGCGCGCCCACTTCGACATGTAGAGCAGGCCCTCGCGGACCCCGCCCCGGGCCTGGTCCACGGTCTGCTCCAGGCCCTTCCTCTCCAGAACCCCGCTCATCAGGGACCGCACCAACGTCAGGGCGGCCAGCTGCGGACCCACGGCCGCGCGGGCCGTGCTCCCGTTCACCGCTCGCCCCCGTCCTCGATGGCGGCCGGGGTGCCGATCGGCAGGCCCGAGCGCTCCGGGTGCCGCTCGGCGGCCAGGTGCGCCCCGTGGTCGTACGCGTTCACGCCGGCGGCGTGCATCCAGTGCATGGCCCGCCGCAGCCAGTCCGCCGCGGTGTAGTCCGGCATCCGGGTCTTCGAGCGGTGCCGCTGCCAGTGCCGTTCACGGCCCAGTTCGCGGCGTACCTCGGTGAGCGTCTTGCCGTCGAGGGCACCGAGCGCCCTGGCCTGAGCCAGTGCGTCGAAGGCGTGAGCATCGTCCACCGCCGCAGGCAGTGCCGCCCGCGCCCCGGCCACGGCCTGGCGCACGCGCGACAGGGCGTACGCGAGCTTGGGCACCCGATCCGGCTCGATGCCCAGCTGCACGCGCACGGCGGCCGCCGCCTCGGTGAAGGCGTCTTCGTCGACGTCGACGAGGAGACCCTCCTCCACGCGGCGCCGGATCTCGCCCAGGACGGAGGTGCAGGCGCTGGTGAAGGTGTCGGCGAGCTCGTCCAGGCCGTCCACGGCGGCCGCGAGATCGGCCGGGGTGTCGCCGGGCGCCTCCCAGTGCTGGCAGACGTAGCCGTACAGGGCCCGCTCCGCCGTCCACACGGCGGCCGCCGGGGTGCCGGCGGCCGCGGGGAGCGCCCGCTGCACCGACCGCCCCGAGGCCCGCGCGCTGTAGCGCTTCTCCGGCACCGGCCCGAGCAGCTGCGTCGTGATCGGGTACTCCGTGCTCTCCTCTTGCCGCTCCTCGCCGGGCTCCGGCATCGTGCCGCCCGGCACCGCGCACCACCCGCCCGGCGGGTAGAGCACCGCTTCGGCCCGCAGCTGCTCCTCGGACGCCGCGATGATCTCCGGCAGAACCGAGACCGCGCCGGAGGCGTGGGCGGTGTGACTGCTCCACTCCCGCAGCTCGTACAGCAGCCGCGACGCCGTGCTGAGCGTCTGGTCCACCGGGTTGTCCGGGGCCTGGCCCAGCTTCGGCCACTCGGGGACCAGGCCGTCGCCGTACGTCTGCACCAGGTCTCGGAACGCGGACAGGTGCAGGTGCGCCGCGTTGATCTGGCGTGCCATCATCACCGCCACCGTGGAGGGCACTTCGGCAGGTCGGTGCTTCGAGGCCCTGGGCATGTCCGGCCCGTCGTCCTCGATGCCGGTGTCGGTGCCGTGCGGCGCCGCGCTGGGCCGGGTGTCGACCTCCAGGTAGCTGCGGCCGCCGCTGTAGGGGTCGGGGTCCGTCACGGTGAAGTGCTCCGCGAGCGCGTCGAGCAGGGCCTGCGTCGCCGCGTCGTCGCCGGTGATCCGTACGCGGGCGACCCCGGGCAGGGTCTTGCGGCCGCTCACGACAGCGTCCCGCGGACCGCGACCAGGCCGCCCAGCACGTGGCCGGCCTCGGCGGCCCGGCTCACCGCTGCCAGCCAGTCGTCGCCCTGCCGGTCGCCCACGGTGCCCGCGGGCACGACCAGAAGAAGCGCCTTGCGCTGGCGGGCCGCCTGCCGCCAGTTGCCCGGGGTCGCGTACCCGCCTTCCTGCCGGTACCAGGCTCCGCCGCCCGCGCGCATCACCGAGACCATCCGGCCGCGCTCGCACCGCAGGTGCCATCCGTCCAGAACCGGGAAGGGCTGACCCCCGCTCAGGTCGACGGGCTTGAACCCCTCGGACAGGCGGGCCGCCAGGTACCCCTCGATCCCGTACTCGTCGGGCTCGCCCGGCTCGACGAGCACCAGCGGCACCATCCCGCCGCCCGGCTGCCGGGCGACGCTGAAGTGCGTGTAGTCGGCGTTCCGCGGGCCCGGCACAGTCGGCTTCACCGCCTGACGGTCCTCGGGGGCCACGTACAGGCCGCGGCGCTGCCGCTCCGCCATCAGCTCCGGCCACGGCCAGATACGGGTCCGGCCGCAGCCGGGATGCGTCCACACCGGATGCACCGTGTCGAGCTCGCGGCCGTCGACGACCAGGGTGCGGGTGCTCACCCCCACGTGGACCTCCGACTCCGCCGTCACGTCGATCGGCGCGTCACACAGGAAGCACACCACGGGATCGCCCGAGACGGCCGACTTCTCCGCGTGCTCGACCAGGCCCTGCATCTCCTCCAGACTCAGCAACTGGTCGATGCCCGCGCTCATCAGGTAGGCGGTCCCGCTCGCCGCGGCGTAGCGGTGCGGCTCCTCCTGGCCGTCCTCGCCCGTGTCGCGGTCCGGGCCTGTCGACCCGGCTTCGGACTTCGCGGCCGCGCCGGCACCGGCGGCCCCCGCCCACAGGTCGAGCGTGTCCTCCAGGAGCGCCTCCAGGTCCTCCTGGCTCAGCTCCTCGGCCGCGGCGAGAACCGCCGGGCCGTAGTCGGGACGCTTGGTGTCGTGGGCGACGGCGTGGAACCGCTGAGTGGCGGGGGAGCACGCGGCGCCGGGGGAGGGGAGCAGCGAGTAGACGGTGCCGGCGAGGCTGGCGATGACGAGCCGGTCACCGGCGAGGACCTTGTCCGCGAGGCTGGCCTGGCACGGTCGGCACTTCTCCACGCAGGCCCCGATCAGCGCGGAAGCCGTCTGCATGTCGGCCTGCCGGTCGGCGCCGAAGCCGGAGCCGTCGACCGGACCGATCTCGGGCCCCTGGTGACGGTGGACGGTGCCCGACTGGGCGGAGGTGTACGAGGCTCCGCTGGCGGCCTTCTTGGCCTTGATCCGCTCTCGCTCCGCGTGGCTCTTGCGGCGGCGGTTCTTCTTCTCGATCTTCGACACAGCTGACTCTTCTCGGCGCGGCACGGTCCCATGACCCGGCGCGCACGAGATCAGCGCACGACGGAGGAAGTCGTCCAAGACGACGGTAAGGAACTCGTGCGCTGGCGCGCTGCCGTGTCCGGCGAGCTGACCAGGTCCCGGGGGACCCTGGCACCTTTGCCCTTCGTGCCCCCGGTCATGGGCCGGACGGCGGGCTTGGGCCTACGCGATGCCCAAACCCATCGTACCGACGACGCGAAGCCAATCCAGGGAGAAACCGGCCACGTTGGCCATGTTTCCGGCCGACCCGTGTCGAGGCGAAGCCGTTGGCCCTTCGGCCAGGGTGCCTGAGCCAGACCGAATTGGTGAACTGCGTTCAGCGGCGCAGGACGCTGACGACGCGCTCCCTGCCCAGGATCGGGGCATCCTCGCACCCTTCGGGAGTGACGAGGTAGGGGCCGACCCACTTGCGGGAGTAGCCCGTCGGGTCGTCCTGGTCAGGGTAGGTGCGGCGGTGCGGCCGGACGAACCACTGGTGGCGGTAGATGCGGCCAGCGGTGTCACGGGCGCCCCGGTCGTCGTCGGGGGCGGGCCGGACGGACTGGCGGAGAGTGATGTAGCGGACCGGGGCGTCGGGGTGCTCGGCCCCGGCCCGGCGCAGGCGTTTGCGGGCAGCAGCGTCGGGCCGGACCTGCTCGGCCTGCCACAGGGCGCGGCGTGCGTCGGCGGGCTGCCGGATCAGCAGCAGGGTGCCCAGCAGGGTCCGGATGACCCGGAGCTGGTCCTCGTTGATGTCGTTGACCCGGTCGGCGCCCACACCGTACCGGTCCTTCGCCGGGCGGCCGTGCCTGTCGACGGCCCAGGTGTGCTTCACCTCGTCCCATTCGGTCTCGGTGTTCAGCGGGATCGTTGCGCCGAAGCCGATGGCCAGGTCACCGGCGAGGGAGCCGCTGACCTGGCTGGCCCAGGTCGGATCGGCCCGGCTGCCGAGTTCCTCCAGGGTCCGCCGGTACGGCCCGGCGTCATCCAGGACCAGGACGCGCAGTGTCATACCGGCCCGGCACCACAGCACGGCCCGCGGCCGACCAAGGGTTTGGGTGTGAGCGCTTGGGTCGTCGGACCAGATCAGGAACCCGATCGGGTCCGGCAGGTCGTCCGCGTCGAACGCGCACACCGGCAGTTCGTCGCCCGTCGTCCGCGCCAGCCACGTCATGCGGTCGTTGACATAGAACTGCTCCGCGCCGCGCACGGCCGACTGCATCAGGAAGGGATCGGTGAAGCCGTTGACCTGTACCGCGCCCGAACCGCGTTGACCGCGCACCACGTTCTCGTTGGCCCACTGGAGCAGGCCCTGGCGGACCTCGGGAACGTCGCAGGCCCGCAGATGTGTTGTCGCCATGCTCAGTTCAACGAGGGGTGGCACCCTCGGTTCCGCCGATAGGTGACCGAGCGGCCGGACGGGCAGTAAAGCCGCTCCGGAAGGCACGGGGGAAGCCTTCCGGAGCGGCTTTGCTCAGCGTACGGGCTCCGCGCCGGCCGGGGCCCGACTTTCAGTCAGGCACTCGTGATCATGTCGTCCACCAACCCCGCGAAACCCTCCCGGCCGATAGCCGCCACGCCGTACATCGCGACGAACACCGCGGCGTAGTGCGCCGACACCTGCCGCCCGTGCGCGGTGTCGACGTCCACGCCCCCGGTCGGGTGGCCGGCCGCCGTCGCCTCCAGGTACGCGACCAGCGCCGCCCGCATCTTTTCCGGGGCCAGCGCCGCGAGTTCATGCAGCCGCTGCTCCTGCTGCTCCGTGGACAGCTTGACCCCGGCAGCCGTGGCCATCCGTACCACGCTCTGCATGAACCCGCGTACGACCATGAAGGTCTCGGTGGCCACCGAGACGTGCGCCGTCATCCGCCGCTGGGCCTCCGCCACCTGCTCCGGCTGGCCCAGGCCGTAGCCGCCGACCAGCTGGACCACTACCTCTTTCGCCGCCTGGAGGGGATCGAGAGGCGCGGCCGCGGGGCGGCTCCCGAAGAACCCGAGCGCGTCCATCGTCATGAGGACATCGGCCTGGGACTGCGTCACCTGCTCGGCGGCGGCCACGGTGGCCTCCACCGTCTCCAGCCAGCGGCGCACGTTGGACCGGCTCAAGTGCGCCGCCTGCTGCCGCAGGCAACGGATCGCGGCAGCGTGGACGACGGCCGCGAGCTTCTCGCCGACCAGGGGCTCCCCGCCGAACAGGCCGGTGAGCGATCCGGCGCTGAGCGCCCGCAGCGCGTCGGCGACGTTGCGCTCGATCCCGGCCGGGGCGACCCCCACCGGCCCGAACAGCTCCGGCAGCCGGGCGCCCGGGTCCTTCTCCTTCAGCTCCGCCGCACCCTGACGCAGCAGCAGCCCGACCATCGACACCGCCCGCTCCAGCGTGCCGCTGTCGGCCATCAGGTCTGTGTGAGCCCGCAGGACAGGGGCCTGTTCCGCCCGGAAGTAGCCGCGCAGCAGGCCCAGCACCGTCGTGTTGGCGGTACGGAAGTCGGCCAGGTACGAGGGATCGGCATCAGTGGTCGTCACACCGGTACAACGAATCGCCCGGTCGGCGGACACGCCGCGGCCGACAGGCCCGCGACGCAGGGAACCCACCGTCGTTCAACGGGCATGGAGACCACGGAACTGCCCACGACCGCCGCGCCCGGCCTGGCCGAGAACGCCGAAGCCCTGGCGGACACCGCGTGCACGCTGCACGACATCGCCGGCACCCCGGGCAGCTGGAGCGCGGCGGCGGCCGAGGACGCCGTCGAGGCGATCGAGGTCACCGCGCTCGCCCTGGGCAGCGCGCACCCGGCAGGTGCCGCCGCGGTGCTCCCCCTTCTCCGGGACCTGACCCGGCTCCGCCAGAGCCTTGCCCTGCCGCCGAGCGACCGGCCCGAACCGGCCCTCGAAGGCGACGGCGAAGGCGAGACCATCGCACCCCCGGTGCCGATCACCCGGGGCCGCTCCCGCCGTGGCCTCGGCCCCGGGTACAAGGGGCTGCGCATCCCCGCGGGCCGTACTGTGCCGGGGGCGTGACCGCGCCAGGGCGAACGACGGCTGTCACCGGACCGTTGACGGTGGCCAATTGGAAACGGGCAACTCCGCCAGCCTCGTTGTCACCAGCCCGTTCGCCGCGCTGGGATGGCTGCATGGCCTTCTACAGCGAGACCGAGAAACTGCTGGGGCGACTGGACCGCGAGCGCCGCGCCCTGGACGTGTGCAGAGACGCGGCCACCGTCACCGCGGTGGACCTGGTCCTGCACCACGGCCAGGGGCTGGGCCCGACGGCCCGGCGGGCCGGGCTCACCCCGCACGCCCTGCGGCAGGCCGTGCACGCCCACCCCGAAGTCGCACCGATCCTGCTCGGCATCCCGGAAGGCCCGCCGTCACCGGACCGTTGACATGCGGGCCGCGTCGACCTCCAGGCGGACCGTTGCCAGGTCGGAGAGCAAGGCCAGGGCTGCGTCGCGGGCCTGCGCGGCCTCCGGGGCGCGTTCGCCGGCGGGCTCCAGGGGCGGCTGCCCCTGCGGCGTGAGCCTGGGGAGCAGCATCTCCAGATCGTCGAGCAGCTTCACGCCGTCGGCGTCGCCCTTCAGCTTGTTCTCCAGCGCGCGCAGGTAGTGGGAAGTGAGGTAGTCCTCGGCCAGCTGCGGCCACGCTTCGCCGACGTCGACCAGGCGCTGGACCGTCTGCCGGATACGGGCCTGATGGGCTGCGCACCACGCCTCCACTGCCCGCTGCCGCGCGCGTTCGCGCCGCTGGGTGGGGACGTCGCGGTCGCGGCTGTGGGACTCGGCCGCCCGCTCCAGCCGGGTCGCCCTGGCCTCGGCGGCCTGCCGGTTCGCCATGCCCAGGCTGTCCGCGATCTTCTGCCACGACGCGCTGCGGTTGCGGGCGCCGCGGATCAGGTCCCGCTCCAGCGAGTCCAGCCGCGCGCGAGCCTCCTCGACCTGCGTCAGCGCCGCCAGGAGGTCCTCCGCCGGCACCTCCGGCGCCTCCTCGCCCTCGCGCACGGAATACCCGAACGCCTGCGCCCGCACTTCCTGCATCACCGTGATCGGGTCCAGGTAGTTGCGGCCCTCCCCGTATCGCTCGCGGAGCAGTTCCTCCGCCGCATCCAGCGTCCGCTGCCGCTTCACGTGGTCGATCGCCATGGGGTCACCCTCCCACCCCCGGCGCGATGTCACCAAAACGTTGACAGGCTGCTGTGAGGAGGGGACTCCCTCGGGCTGCCGGCCGCTCGGACCGTAGGGTCACCACCATGTTGCAGGACGAACTGAACGCCAGCGCCATCCACCAACGGGACATCACCGCCGAGCACTTCAGCCCCGGGGACGTCGTACACGTGATGGCCACGGTGCTCGAAGCCCGCCAGGGGCACCCCTTCTTCACGTACAAGGTCACCGGGCGCATGGGCAGTCACGCCACCGGCGAGCCCGCCCACGTGCTAGAGAGCGACACCAACACGGTGCGGGCCCCCGCCCGATACCTGATGCACCGGACGGGCTGCACCGAGTGCGCCGCCTTCGAGCAGGTGCTACGCGAAGAGATCATCTCGGCCGAGTACGGCGACGACATCAAGCCGCACGAGGTGATGCTGATGGCCCGCTCGGCCGACGGCCAGCTCCTGCACATCCTCGACGTGCTGCGGCTGGAGGAAGAAGAACGGGGCTGACGGGCCCGGCCCCGTGGGTTATCGCTGACAGCAGGGAGCCCCCGCCGTCCCGGTGTCACCGAAAAGTTGACACCGGATTCCGGAGTCAGATGAGGCGCCTGCGGACGGGGCCGGTCTGCGCGAGCGGGAGCAGGTCCAGACGGCCGTCCTCCAGGAGACGGAAGCCGGGATGCGGCTGGTCCAGCCGGTAGGCGGCCGCCTCCTCGGCGGGGCACGCGACGGCCACGGCGGCCCGGTCCGCGGTGGCCAGCGCCAGCCTGCCGAAGGGGTCGTATCCCGCGCGGACCGCGCCGCGTTCGTCGTCCCACAGCGCTTCCCGCAGCTGGCGGGCCGCCTCCTGGTGCTCCGCCTTGGGGCCGTACCAGGCCAGGGTCTGCACGTACTCGTCGAGCTGCGGATGCTCGGAGGTCGACAGGCGCAGAGGCCAGCCATCCAGCTCGTTGCCGACCGTCTGCACCGGGCCGGGCAGCATCGCGTCGTTCTCCGCCACCGCGGCGAGCAGCGCGGCGTGCCGCTCGGCGGGCAGGCCCTCCCGCGCGGCGAGCAGTGCGGTGGCGCGGTGCAGACGAAGCCAGTGCCCCACCGTGGAGCCGCCCGACTCGAAGGCGAACAGACGAAGTTCCTCCACCGTCGCCGGGTCCGGCTGCGGAATGCGCCGCTGCACGACATCACGGGCCTCGTCGCCGTAGACGCGCCCGTAGTGGTCGTGAGCCAGGAGCACGGCGTTGGCCGTCGTGGTGGCGGCATCAGTCACCGTGGCCGCGTCCCGGGCCTGCCCGGCCTCGGCGAGCTCAGCGGCCCAGGCCCGGAGCACCTCGGTGTGCTCCAGGTGCGTCTCCAGGCCCATCGGGTCCCAGTCGACGACCACCGGCCGCTCCCCGCCGACGTAGCGCGCGACCACCTCGGGGGTGTGCGTCCCGGCCGGGTAAATCTCGACCTCCTCGCCCACCAGATGGGCCAGGTGCGACAAGCGCGCCGGGATCACGCTGGACCCCGCGAACAGCTCCCCGCGCGGCTTGCGCCAACGGTCGAGCAGACGCGGGAGCGAGCCGGGCAGCAGGAAGGACACGTACATCAGGGACTGCGGATCGTCCTCGGACAGATAGTTCGGGTTGCGCACCCCGAGCGCGAACACGAAGGTCCGGTACGCCTCTTCCCGGGTGAGCAGTCCGGCGGCCACCACCGACTCCATCACCCACTCGCCGTTGCCGGCAGAGGTCGCGTACATCGTGGCGTTCTCCATGACGGACAGCAGGCACACGATCCGCTCGGCACCGTCGGCCCGGCCCCGCCAGATGCGGACGTGGAACAGGTGCGGGTCGCCCGGCGACTGCGTCCACATGCGCGGCACCTCGACCACCTGGTCCACCACACGCGGCAGCGGCTCCGGGAGCGCGGGCCAGTTCACCCACATCGGCACCGGCAGCTGCCGCCTTCCTCCGGCGTGCTCCACGAGGGCCTGCCCGCGCTGCGCGGCGTACAGCCGCACCATGCCCGGCACCCACAGCGCGTTGCGGGCCTCCCCGGCGTGGTAGCGCGGCGCGGGCTCCTCGCCCCGGCGCAGCCGCCGGCCGACCTCCGTCGCGGAGATCCCCAGGACTCTGGCGACTTGGTTCGCGTTCCACAGTTCCTCGGTCCCGCCCGCTGCATCCGGCGACGTGCCGTGCATCCCCTACCTCCGAAGTCAGGTGAAAGTCATCGCAGGCTATCGGCGGATGGTTATGCACGTAACCGAGTTGGCGAGTTCGGCGCCCAGGACCAGGTCGTGCGGCAGCTCAGCCGTACGACGAGCGGCACAGGTCGACGATGTTCTGCCCGACGCCGTTGCGGGCCGCGGACCGGCACAGCGTCCGCATGTCGTAGCCCGCCGCCGGACGTGTGGCGCGCGGCTTCACCCGGGGCGCCGGTGCCGCCGGGCGGCGGGGCGCGGCAGGAGCTGGACGGACCGCCCGGGGCCTGGGCGGCGGCGCGGCCGCTTCAGGGGGAGCGGCCCGGCGCGCCGGGGGCTTCGCGGCGGGCGCCGCCGGCGCGGGCTCGGCGTGCTTGCGGCCGCGGGGCCTGCCGTCGTCCATGCGCACCAGCGCCTCGCGCCCGGGTGCCTGACTGGGCGGCGGAGCGACGGACGCGAGGGAGGGCGCCGCGGCGGTCGTGGCCGCCGCCGAGGGCCGGGCCGGGCGGCCGTCGTCCCGCACGCTGACGCACGCTGTGGCGGCGAGCAGGACCAGAGGGATCAGCAGGGCGGGACGGCGGCGCATGGTGCCCACCGTGGCGCAGCCGGCACGGCGCGGCCGCGCCGACACGGTCACCTCCACCAGGACGGGTGACGGCGCGGGCCGGGGCGGTGCCTCAGTCGAAGTCGCTCAGCCGGTGGAGCGGGAAATCCCTCCGGTCCGGGAGCCCCGTGCTTCGCCCCTGGCGGGCGAGCGCCGTCAACGCCTCCTCCGGGCCCCGGCTCAGTTCCTGCTCGGCCGCCTGCCACAAGGACAGGACGTCCCGGACGTCGTCCTCGCCGCCGCCCAGGGCGTGCACGAGGGCCCGCACCGTGTCCCAGCCGGTCAGCACGGCTCCGCTCAGGACGTTGCCCACCGTGGCCTCCAGGCCCGAGTGGCCCGTCAGCGCCTCGACCTGCCGCGCGAGGTCCTCCACGGAAGGCCAGTCTGCCCACATCTGGAGACTGCGGAGCTTGTCAGCGAAGGCCCGCAGGGCGGGGAAGCGGTCCGGCGGCGGCAGGCACACCGAGCAGTACGGCCGCATGTGGCCTTCGCCGGCGTCGGTCGTGAGCGCGCAGATGTCGGTGGCGGCGCCGCACCGGTGGCACTCCCAGCTGATGACCGGGGCGGTGCGCGGCAGGGGCTCGCCCTTGCGGAAGGTCATCACGGTGACCTCGGTCGGCACGGCCACCTCGCGTACCTCGCGCCTGTCCCCGTCGGCCGCGGAGGCGCCGCGCCGTGCCTGGGTGTACTTGCTGCCGGTGCGCTCCTTGCGGGCGCGGGCGCGGGACTTGGGGCCGTTGGCTCCGCTCTTGGTCATGACAGCTCCGTCACGGGACCCCACGCATCCCGCCGGGCTCGGGCGCCATCAGCGCGGGCAAGGGTGTACTGCGCTCCACGGGCCCGCGCCGGGAGCACCCGGGGGTCCTTGGCCACCGTCCGGCAGCGTGGGAGCCGGGCGTCTCGTGGCGTGCGGCGTGCGCGTCCTGCCGCTGACCGGCAGCGTACCGCCCGGCAGCTGGTCCCCGGACGCGCGGGCCGTCAGCGGGCGCTCTGCTCCACGCGGATCGAGACCGCCACGACGGCGAGGGCGAGCAGGAGCGTCCACACCGAGGAGTAGGCGAGCGCGGCCCCCGCGCCGAGGAGCGCGATCCCGCCCCAGGCCACGGTCCGGGGCTGTTCGCTGCGGTGCGCACGGACAAGCTGGAGGGCGCCGCCCAGCATGACCGCCAGACCGCCGAGCACCGAGAGGACGGCCAGCGGCACGATGCGCTCCAATCGCCTGTTCACGTACGGAAGTTGTGGCCCGCGTTCATCATCGCACCAGTCGGCCCGGCGATGTCACCGGAAAGTTGACATCGCCGGGCCGTGATCCCGATCCCCCCGATCCCTCTCGGTGGCTAGTGGATGTACTTGCTGGCCACCCAGCCCGTACGGCCGTCGAGCGGGCCGTTGAGCACGTGGACGCGCATCCACCCGGCCTTCTTGGCCTTGCACTTGACCTCGACGCCGTCGCCCTTGTGCAGGAGGCCGAGCGAGGAGTAGGTCGTCCCCGGGCCGGTACGGAGCTTGAGGTTGGTGGTCGGGTAGGTCCACCAGTAGCCGGCCGGGTACTTCTTGCCGCAGGCGGAGGTGCCAACGACGGACGCCTTGACCGGGGCGGCCTGGGCGGTGCCCGCGAGCGCCGGCACCATCAGCGTGGCCGTCGCCAGGGCGGTGAGCAGTGCTTTACGCATGATCCCCCTAGTTCCATGATCATGATTGGTCCCGGGCACCGTACCCACCGTCAGCCCCCGTTCCGCAAACGGCTTTTGACGTCGCATTGACGACCCCACGAGACCACGGAAGCCCCAGACGCCTCCGTGAGCGCACGGCAGCGGGTGCGGCGCGGAATCGGCCACGGAGGCCCTGAACGCGCCGTGAGGCCCGCGTCAGGCCCCTTCTCGGCCGCTCTACGGGCCGAGGAAGCCCTGTCACCTGCACCGATGCGGCGCTCTGCTTCTTCAGTCGCCGCGCGAAGCGCGTCCTTTCTACCCCTTCCACGGACCCGCACCCGGCAACGGCGGGTCGGGGGAGCACGGATGAGAAGCCGAGCGGATGGGTGGGGCGGGGCCTGCCCGGCCCGTACGGCGCGGGAGGGGCCCGGGGACCGCAACCCCGGCCCCGCCCCACCCATCCGCCCCTCTTTCGCGCGCCCGCGGCGCGCACTCTCACCCCAGGGGGATAATTAGTCCTCGCGCTCTTGAGGATCGCCCTGGGGCCCGCTCCGCGTGAGGGTGCCGCTCCGTGGGCCGTGGGGCCCGGCCCGGTGCCCATCGGTACTGCCCGCTCCACTCCGCGCAGCGACGGCGCTACTACGTCGCGGGGGCTCGTCGCGGCACGTCGGCCCGGGTGTCCCGAGGGGGAGTGGGCCCAGTAGGGCCCACGGACCCGAGGGAGAGAAGCGGTCGCGGGGGACTCATTATCCCCGCGACCTTATATGGGGCTCTGCGGAGGCGGTACGGCACGACGAAGGCCCGCCTCCCGCGGGATCGGGGAGACGGGCCTTCGGTGGGGCGGCCGCGGGCGGGCTAGTCGAGGTCCCCGTCGACGACCGCGACCTGGTCGCCAGCCGCGTACTCGACGGTGTCACCAGAGGAGTACGTGACGCGGACTCCTCCGTGCGGCATGTCCGCGACCGTATCCACGAGGTAGGGAAGCTCGTCCTCGTGGATCACCACTCGATCGTTGCGCGTCAGGGACTGTGCGGGGGTCTGGCTGCTTCGGGTGCTCACGTTCGTCTCCTGCGATGGGTTACGGGTAACGGCTTCTGAGAGAACCGGTCGCGCGATGGCGCCGGCGGTGCTCGTCGAGCAGTTCGTCGATCTCCTGGTGGAGCTGGTCCTCGATGAGCTTCGGCCCGGTGGCCGCGTACGCCCTGGCCCATCGCGCGAGGGCCACCAGCGAGAGCTCCATCTGCGCGGTCGGCATGTGGTCGTACCGGCTCATGACACCAGCGCCACGAACAGCGCGACGGTCAGGACGGCGGCCGCCGCCACCGTGAGGTCGACGGCGACGCGGACCAGGCGGTGCTTGTCCCGCGCGATCCTGGACAGCGCGATCGTCTGCTCGGCCCGCCGGTCGTGGGCCAGCTCCTCCACCAGGGCCTCCGGCGTCAGCGTCGCCCAGTGCAGGAACGAACCCCGGGGCGACTTCCCGAACCGGGAGCGGATCACCAGCAGCACCGTGACCATCGCCGCCGCGTTCAGCGTCACGCCCAGACCGACCAGGGCCGCGACCGGGCCGGAGAGGTCCGCGTTCGGCAGCACCCCCAGCAGGATCGCGGCCATGACGCTGGACGCCGTGAGCATCGCGCCGGCCTTGCCGTCGTTGCGTGCGACCTCGGCGGCCGCGGCCGCCTGAGCCTTCTCCAGCGGATCGCCCGCGCTTCCCGTACGGCTCGCGCTCGCCTGCATCGCATCCTCCTGCGGTTCGGGTTCCGAGTGAATGCCGGTCGGGGAGCCACCCCCTTCCAGCGTTGAGAACAATACCAGCTTTAAGCCCGACAGGGAAGGGGTTCCGTTGGCTGTAACCAACAGGGGGCGCGGTCATGCGGGACCCTCGTTGGCTCCAACCAACGCACGGGAATGGCGAAGGCCCGCGCCCCCATCGGGGCGCGGGCCTTGAGCGCAGGTACGTCAGTCGATCGGTGTGGGCACCGGAAGATGCCGGACGGTTGCGAGCGGCCGGTCTTCCTTCTCCAGCCGAGCGCCGGTCTTGTCGATTTCGAGGGCCCCGTACACAGCCGGTCCGACCCGGTAGGTCTGGACTCCGACGATCCGGCCCGCAGGCTCCAACCACCCCTCCGCGAGGAGCGCGTTAACCGCCCGGGAGGTCGCCGAGGTGCTCATCTGGAGCCTCCCGCCGATCGCGGAAGCTGACTCCTCGACGCGGTGGCCAAGGGGTGCCCCGCTGGCGACATACATCAGGATCTTGGACGCGGCAGGAGGCAGGGCACCCGACTTGCACAGCAGCTCGTGGAGCTGCTCGCGGTCCAGCCAGTGCTCGACGTCGAACTGCTCAGCCGGCGAGCTCATCACTTGCCCTCCTTTGAAGGCCGCGACTTGGAAGCGGACTCCGGCATAGGCGCCGGGATTACAGGATGCCTCATATCCGCCACCGCCTTCACCTGGTCCTCGGCCGATCCGTCGTAGCCAAATCGCCCGTTCAGCCGGTAGAGCTGCACCCTGGCCATGGTTCCGGCCTCCAGCAGGAAGCCGCCCGCATGGAGCTTCTTGATCGACTTCGAGACCTGCCGGGGGTTCATCCCGAGATCCTGGCCGATCTCATCGAAGGTCTTCTCCAGCCGCGCAGCCTTCTCGCCCGAGTTGAAGATGTAGTAGCCCAGAACGTCCCGGTCGTTGCGGTCGTATCCGGAGTCCTTCCGCCAGACCGCCGCCCCCATCTCCTTGGAGACGTTCATGTGGCGGCCACGCCAGCTGTACCGGATCGGGGCCTTCTTGGGTTGCTCGTCCTCGAAGCCCGGCAGCATGTCGACGTGCATCATCTCGCCAGTCTCGCGAACCACTCCGGTGCGCCTTGCCATAGCCTCCCACCTCGGGTTTTCCCATGTACGGGAACCAGTGGGCGCCACCTTACACACCCTTCCCGGAATCGGGAAACGCCCCCCGGAGGGTCCGGCGTGTCGAAGTCAACCCGACCGTTTCCCGATATCGGGAAGGGTGGTGCAGATACTTACATTCGTCTGTCGGGAAACGTACAGATCAAAACGCTCTGACCTGCGGAAACGATCTTCGCCTCTAACTACGTAGTAGACGTCCGCTGGCGACGTGCGGCACGGAGGCGCCTTCGGCGCGTTCACCCTCACCGGCCCGGCGGACAGCATCCCGGTTGACGGGGGCCTGGGCCAGGAGGCGGCTCCGCCGCGCACCGAAAAGCAGCGCGATCCCGGTCCACCCCCCTTCCTGCCAGCCACTTTTCAGTACCAAGGCACCAGCGTTCGACGGGTGGCGGGCCGTCACGTAAACCGCTCAGGGATGCCGTGCCCCGGTCCTACTTGCACCTGCTCGATGACGTGAAGTTCCTCCGGCCCCGATGTCCACCTCAGCCCATGCCCGGCGCCCCGACCGGGCCGAGGACAACGCTCTACCTCAGCCGATGCCGGCACCACGACGGTGGCCGACCACCAATTCCAAGGGCAACTGCCCAGGGAGGGCCCCCAGGGCCCGAGCGGTCAAGCGCGCAGGCCGCGGAGCGAAGCGGAGTGGCCGAGCACTTGAGGGCAGGCGGCAGTGGCTGGTCCAGCGCAGCCGAAAGGCGCTGGTGGGGGGTCCGGGGGGAGGCGCCCCCCGGCGATGGGCGGTCCAGCGCGCCCTGGGCGCTGGCGAGGGGTCTGGGGGCGAGGAGCCCCCAGGTCCCGGCCCGGAGGGTCGGGACGCTGCGGCAACGGTGGGCGGTTTACGTGGCGGCCCGGCACCCGGCTGCGGGTTGTGCGGGGTTCCGAAAAGCGGCTGGCTACGGGAGGGGGGTGGGTGGTGTCGGCGCAGGACTCCGGCATCAGGCTCAAGGTGGGGCTGATCGCCGTACCGCCGCCGTCGCGGATGCGGCAGCGTGAGCGGACCGGTCTGCCCGGCCGGGGCGGAGGGGGAGCAGCTGCTGCCGCGGTGTGGCCGACGCCGTGGAGCCGCTTCGCTCGGTGCGGGTGTGTGGGTTTGCTCGTTCGGCTGAGGCTGATGGACCTGGTCGGCGCGTGCGCCGTTGATCGCGGCGAAGCCGCCTGTCCTGGCCGGCCGCATGATCGGGTGAGGTTCCGGGCGGGCCTGGGTGGGCTGAACGCGCCGAAGGCGCCGATGCGGAACATGACTCGGCCCCCGTGAGGAGGTTCCTCCGGGGGCCGAGTGGCGCGGTTCAGCTGGTGTGGGCGGGTTCCTTCTGGACGAGCACGGTCCTACACCGGGTGCACAGCCCGTCGTAGCCGACGGCCGGGCGGTCCCAGGGGCAGCCGGTGCGGTCGTGGCCGGGGCACCGGTCACCCTGCCAGTGAGGCTGAGCTGGGATGCCGACCTCGGGCACCGGGTCGGGGCGGTCGGCAGGTGCAGCAAGAGCCACCTGTTCGACGCCACGTTCGCGGAGCTGCTTCTGCTCGCGGGCGAAGCCGTCGGCAGCGACCCGGGCGGCGAGGGCCTGGCCCAGCACGTCGGCGCCCTGGGCGGCCGCCGCCTTGCGGGCCTGCTCGACGCCCTCGGTCACGTACGTGAAGAACGCGGCCGCGGCCTGGTCGTCACCGGCGCTCAGTGCGCGGTGGTCGGCCAGGGCCTGCTCGACGAAGTCGGCCGCATCGCGCTCGGTCGAGGCGATGGCCCGGGTGCAGTCCTCGCACGGCTGGCCGGCGGTGCCGCGGTCGAGCTGGCAGTGCGGGCAGGCCCGGCGGCGAGCTTCGGCCTCCTTCTCCGCGGCTGCCGCCTTCCGCTCGCGCTCCCGGTCGGCCCGGTAGTTCTTCTCCCGCTCGATGCAGGACCGGCACGGGGCGCCGTCGTCGAGCTCGCCGTCCTCGCACCGAGGATCGGGGCACGGGCCCGGCTTGAGCATGGCGACGGTCGCACCGACCGGGCTGGTCAGCCTGCCTGCCGCATGGTGCTTGGTGTAGTTGTGCGTCACCCAACGGCGGGCGACCCGGGCGCCGAGCCTGCGGGCCTGGGCCAGGCCGCCCCCGGCCAGCTGCTCCTCGATCGCGTTGATCACGGTCTTGGGCCGGTCCGTGCGGACCTTGCTGACCAGAGCCTCCCGCAGAGCGTCGGGGAACGCCTCCAGGACCAGCTGGACCTCCGGGGTGACCAGGACTTCCCTGCCCGAGCGAGCTGACTTCCCGTTCGGCGCCTCGGCGCCGCTGGCCGCGGCGGAGCCGCTCGACGTCCCGCGCGCGCTACTACCGGTAGAGGGCCTACGGCCGTTACCAGCGCTTCGCGCCGAAGGCGCCCCGGGGAGGTTTGAGTGGGGAGGTTCAGGTGGGGAGGTTCGGGGGTCTGTCAATCCCCCCTGCTGGGACTGAGAGTCCCCCCTGACGGGACTCTCAGTCCCCCCTGACGAAGGCGAGGAGACCGTGCCGTCGAGGGGGGACTCTGTGTCCCCCCTCTGTGCGGCCGCAGCCTTCTTCGGGCGGGGTTTTCCCTTGTCAGAGCGCTGTGTGCGGCTCGGCGCGGGTGCGATGTCGGGACGGTTCTCGGGGGTGAGCGGGCCGCGGCCGCGCCGCCGCCGGGACTCGTTGATCTCGTCCGCGTCGGGGAACCAGCTGAAGGGGATGAGCAGGTCGTAGACCGTCGGCCGGTAGCGCTGCTCGATGTACTGGGCGGCCCGCTGGTCGCCTCGGCCGATCAGCTTGCGCTCGACCAGCTTCTTGAGCTTGCGCTGCACCGTCTTCTCGTCGCACAGGGCGTCCTTGGCGAGGGTGGCCTTCGACGGGAACGCGTCGCATCCGTCGTCGTCGGCGCGCTCGGCGAGCGAGATCAAGATCAGCTTTTCGGTTGTGTCGGCGACCGGGGCGGCCTTCATCGCCCAGAGCATCGGGGTCAGGCTCATCGGGCCTCACCCCGGGGGCGGGCGGTGAGCCGACGGCAAGCCGGACGAACGGGCGGGTGGTGGTGCTGGAGTGGCACGAGTGCTTCCCTTGGAGCGTTTTAGGGGAGCCTCGTTGGCCAGATAGTGGGCAAGCGGCGTGATCAACGTGCTGCTGCTGCACGACCGCGTCTATCCTGGCGCTGCCGGCGTGTGGGCAACACACCGGCACGAGGCCCCACCCGGCGGGTGTGGGCGTGCCCCCTCGGGGGCGAAGACTCTGGGCGAGTCGAACTTTGGTGGCCGTTCCGTTCGCGGGGCGGCCACCAGGCTTTTCAGACGGGGGGAGCAGGACGGCGACGGCGGCGGCCGAGACTGGTTGGTCGTTTCCGGCCGTTCAGCGCGGCGCTGCTCGAAGGTTGCTGCGGCGGTATCGCTCGAACCCGTACGCTCACGAAAGCGCACCTCCCCGTGACTAAAAGGTGCGGCCGCGTCGCCGGGAGGCACCCCGGCCGCGGACCGACAGGCCCCTTCGGGGGCCTGTTGCGTTTGGGGACGATGGGAATATCCCGGTCCCCGTGGATCTATCCGACCACACGCACCGTAACGGGTGTGTCGCTGGGTGCGTGAAGCCATTTGGTGTGCGTCACACCCCTGCGGAGGCCGCCGGAGCGACGGGCCAGCGGGCGGTGCGGTCGCGGCGCAGCTTGGTGACGAACTCGACGCGGTCCCCCGGGATGACCTGTACGGACACCTCGGCGGCCTGGCCGGTTCGGTGGGACGTACCGACGGTGACCACCTCGAAGACCCACATGGCGGCGGGGATCTCCAGCTGCTTGGCCTCCTCGCGGGAGGACGGCCGGATCGTCGTGCGCTCCTCCCACTCCAGGGGGCCGTGACCGGCTTCCTCGATCCGGTCCAGATAGGCCCCCGGGGCGGCGCCCGGCTCGCCCAGCTTCGGTGTCTCCGCCAGGACGTCGGGGTGAATCCACGCGTCGGTGATCTGAAACGGGCTCTGGCCGGCCGGGGACGTGATCCACCGCTGGCGCACGGTCCGGGTGCCCGGCGGGATGCCGAGACGCTCGGCGACCGGGGCCGGCGCGGGCACGGTCGAGGCGGCCGGTCGGCCGTGGGTGACCCACGGTTCATCCGGCGCGGAGGCTGCGGGGAAGACGTATCCCCGCGTGGGGTCCCGGCGCACGACGCTGCCCCGGGCCACCTGGCGACGCTCGCCGGGGTCGCGGACGACCAGGCCCTTCTTCTTGACCGGGCGTACGAGCCCCTCGGCTTGCAGCCGGTTCAGGGCCTCGCGGAGCGTTGCCCTGCTGGCCTTGTATCCGAGGGTGAGCTGGTCATAGCCGGGGAGCGTGCTCCCTGCGGGGAACTCCCCTGTGCTGATGCGCTCGCGTAGGTCATCAGCGATCTCTTCGTAGCGGGTCGCCACTTCGGCGGCTCCTTTCCTTCTGCCCCCTATGTATATCGCAACTGTTCCCCTCTGGCGAGCCTTTCAGGTGCCATGAGTTCCGGAACTGTTGACATCCGGCGCAATGATCGGCAGGCTATGAGTGCTGGAACTGTTCGAGCCCTGCACGGGTCTCGGGCGGGGGCGGTGGATCGTCGTCCTGGCTCCGCGAACGCGGGCCGGCGCCGGAGATCCCTTGCCGAAACGGTGCAAGACTGGTATTGTTGTTCATGTTGGAAGGGGTTGGCCCCCCGACCGGCATCACCACTCGAAACCCGCAGAGAAAGGCGGCACTGCCGTGTCCGTTTCCGAAATCCCTGCACGCCCCTCGTACGGGGTCGCGCTGCACGCGCTGTCCACGCTGACCGGACAGCCGGAACACTTCTTCCTCGGCCGCCCGGACGGCTCCAGCCGCACCCGCGGCGCGAACCTGGAGTTCGTCGCCATGCTGCTGCTGGACCTGGACGACACCGACGCCCTCACCGCCCGCCGCCGCACCACCCCCCGCCCGCAGCTGCTCGCCGTCGTCGACGAGCTGGAGCACGCCGAGAACGTCACCGCCGGCCCCGGCCTGGCCGACGACGACGAGTTCGCCGGGGGGTGGGCCGCGTGAAGATCGACGCCCGCACCATCGAGGCCGTCAACGCCTTCATCCGCCTGTTCCTCGTCCGCGTCGACGAGCTGCACCCCGGCCTGTTCGTCCTGGTCGTCCCGCTGTTCGTGATCGTCGTCGGCGCGGCCGCGGCCGCCGTCATCGTCGTCGCGGCCGCCATCACCCTGGTCGCCGGAGCGATCGGCGTGATCCTCCTGGCCCGCCGCGGGATCGCCGCCGCCCACGCCTACAGCACCACCCCCAGGCCAGTGACGCCGTGAGGGCCAGCTGCACGCTCCCGCTGACCCGTGCCGCGCTGGACGCCCATCACCTGGCCGACCGCGACCAGGCCCACGAGCTGGGCAAGTGCACGCAGGTCCTGGCCTCCCAGAAGCCGAGAAGAACCCCCGTACGAGCCGACGCCCCCCGCGCTCAGGAGATCGCCACCCGATGAGCATCACCGCACCACGCACCCAGACCGACCCCGAGACCGACGAGACCCCGCTGATGTCCCGCACCGAGCGGCGGCAGGTCGGCCGCGCGACCGCCCGGAAGGCCGGAGCCGAGGCCAGGGTCTCCGAGGTCGAGGCCGACAAGGCCGAACAGCTCGCCAGCCTCGACGTCGAGGAGCGCAGCCTCACCGTCGAGCAGAAGCGCGACAAGCTCAAGCAGCAGCGCCGCCAGGCGGAGCGTGCCGAGAAGGCGCGCATCCGCAAGGAAGCGGTGCAGAAGTGGAAGGGCCGCGGCCGGGCCGTCGTTCAGGCCCTGCCCGTGGTCGTGGCCGTCGCCGCGGTCGCCGCGCTGATCGTGGCGTCCGTCTGGATCGCGTGGCCGGCCCAGGCCGAGGCCATGCGTGAGGACCTGGGAGAGCGGTCCTGGATCGTCCCGGGCGTGGTCGAGGGCCTGACGTGGACCTTCGCGGCCCTGACCATCCTGGCCGTCCGGCGCGGGGCCCCCGCAGGCCGGTACCGGGCAGGCACGGCCGTGTCCGCCCTGATCGCGGCCAGCCTCAACCTGTTCCACTCGCCCAGCGAGAGCGCGGGGCAGGTCAACGCCCTGGCATCGCTCGCCGGTGTGATCGCCTTCGAGGCCGTGGTCTCCCTGCTCCAGCACACCCAGAGCGGGCGTACCGCCGCCGAGGTGCGCGAGCAGCTCGCCCGGTGGATCGCCCACCCGCTGGTGTCGCTGACCGCCTGGCGCATCCGGGCGCCGTACCGCAAGAAGATCACGGTGCAGGCGGCATGGGATCAGGCGTGGGAGTCGCACCACGGCGGAACGCCGGGGACCACGGCCGCGCGGGTACGCCGGCAGCGCCGGGCCGAGTTCCGCATGGAGCGGGCCCGGACCACGGCCAGCCGCCGCCGGGTGCGTGAGCTGAAGCGTTCCGCGCAGGCCATCGCCGTCGAGGCGGAGGCCGCCGAGCGTTCCGCCGAGCTCGCCCAGGCCCGCGCCGACGAGGCCCGCGCCCTGGCCGAGGAGTTCCGTAGCCGGGCCGTCAAGGAGGAGGAGAAGGCCGCCGCCCGGCTCAGTTCCCAGAAGTACCGCAGCCTGCCGTTCATCGGTGGCGAGTGGGTTCCCGTGACCGTTCCGGCCACCGGTTCCGACGAGGCCGCGAAGCGTTCCGAAGGCCCGAAAATTCAGTTCCCGAAAGGGGAGTCGGCCCCTTCGGCCCCGGCCGGGAACGGCTCGGAACGGGGTGAGCGGAACGCCTCCGCGTCGTCCGGGAACGCGGCCAAGACGGCCGGCGGGAACGGATCGGCGGCCGGGTCGGAACGCGACCTGAGCGAACACGTGAAGGACGCGTTCCCGATCGCGCGGGAACTGGCGTACGTCGCCGCGAAGGACAAGCGCAAGCGGACCGGGAACGGCTTCTTCTCCCCGTATGTGCTCGCGGAACGCGTCGGCATCCGGCGCAAGGACGGCCCCGGACTGGTGGCCCTCCTGGAGGCCGAGCCCGGGTTCGCCGAGGCGATGGCCGAGGAGATCGAGAAGGCCCAGCGCGAGAACGCCCAGGACAACCAGAGCGACAAGACCGAGGAGATCAGCGCATGAGCGGAACGCCCCAGAAGTCCGGCAGCCTGCCGCCCCTGCTGATCCTGGCGGCCCCCGCCGGGATCACCACCCTGTGGGTCATGCCCGTGCACTACGGGTGGGACGGCCGGGACACGGCCATCGCCGCGGCGGTCGTCTTCCTCGCGGTCCTGGCCCTGCCCCGGGTGCCGGGGGTCCTGGCCGGCGCGGCGAAGGGAGTGGTCAAGGCCACGAAGCGCAAGGCCAAGAAGAAGGACGGCAAGGACGACAGCAAGAAGAAGTAACCCGACCCCCAGCCGGGGCGGCGGATGGCACCGCCGCCCCGGCACCCCTCGAAACCCCCGCACCACGCAAGGAGTACGCACCATGAGCCAGCCCACCGACACCTCCGCCACCACCGGCGGCCAGGTCATCGACCTGATGGACCGGATGCCGCCCCAGCGGCGCGAGGCCCTGGAGAAGGCGGCCCGCACCGAGGTCCAGAGCACCGCCTCCGGCATCGCCGACGCCAGCACCGGCACCGTCCAGCTCTCGGACGAGGTCGACGGCCAGGACCTGCCCGTGATCGAGCAGGTCGACGACGTCGCCCGCCGCCGCCTGCGCCTCCACCTGCCCGCCGCGCTGGTCAGCCGCGAGGTCTGGCAGCACCGCCGCGCCGTCCTGACGCACGCCGCCGGCTACCACGCCTCCCGCAGCCACCTCTACCTCGGCCGCCTGGTCAAGCTGTCGTCCATCGGCGTGTGGAGCGAGCTGGGCAGCGCGTGGAGCTACCTGTTCGTCACCGAGTACGGCGAGATGATCGCCGAGGCCCGCGCGCAGGCCAAGGCGAAGGGGTACGCCGACCACAGCGACGTCGCCCAGCTGCGGGCCGAGCGCCGCGCCATCGGCCAGGCCCGCCGCCGGGAGAACCTCACCGTCCTGTCCGCCACCGGCGTCACCTCCTACATCGCCGTCGTCGTCGCCGTCGCCGAGGTCTGGGGCATGGCCATGGCCGCCCCGGCCCTGCTGCCGGTGGTCGGCGTGATGTACGCGTGCGGGCTGCGTGAGGTGCGGCGCCGGGCCGAGCCGTTCGCCATCTTCGAGCAGGCCGCCGCCGACGAGGACGCCCCGGTGTCGGACTCCACCATCAACGCCGCGCTGCGCAAGGTGAAGGTCCTCGGCGAGGACGAGGTGGCCGAACTGGTCGGCCCGATCCGGGCCGTGACCATCAACGCGTGCGAGGCCACGCTCAAGCTGCCGTCCGGTGTCACCGCGCCGCGCGTGATCGCCGCCCGGGACGCCCTCGCGGAGGCCCTCAACGTCGAGGCGTCGTGGCTGGACGTGCGGCAGGCCGGGCACCCCAACCGGATCACCCTGTGGATCGCCACCTCCGACCCGTTCGCCGAGGCCCGCGTCTCCCCGCTGGTGGAGGCACCGGAGCGTCAGGACGTGTGGAACCGGGGCATCCCGATCGGCTTCAACCGGCGCGGCGAGGTCGTCTACCTCAAGCTCAAGCACGTCATGGCCCTGCTGGGCGGCATGTCCCGCACGGGCAAGGGCATGTTGCTGCGGTCGATCATCTGCGGTCTCGGCCTGGACCCGCGGGTGAACATCCGCCTCGCGGCCGGGGCCAAGCCCGGTGAGCACATCGGCTACGCACCCGTGTGCGCCAGCTTCTTCGGCCGCCGGCCTGGACGCCTGGACCTGCTGCTGGACGCGCTGCTGGTCGAGGCGTACCGCCGGGAGGAGTTCCTGGAGGACGAGGGCCGGGCCAAGCTCAGCGAGAAGGACCTGGACCAGTTCCCGCTGGAGCTCCTCATCATCGACGAGGGCCAGGAGTACACCCAGAACGCGGGTGCGCTCTCGCCCGAGATCGTGGCGAAGATCGAGCGTCTGGCCGGGTTCGCCGCCGCGCTGAACATCGTGGTGGTACTGGTCACCCAGGACCCCGACAAGAACACCGTCCCGCGCAAGTTCAAGTCCAACTCCGCGGTGCGGATCGCGACCAAGACTGGGTCCCCGACCCAGACGAACGCGATCCTCAAGGAGGGCGCGACCGGCAACGGCCTGCGGGCGCACGAGATCCCGTTCGAGCGCAAGGGCCTGACCATCGTCGACATCGACGGGGCTCCGGGTGAGCTGATCCGCTCGTACTTCATCGAGGACGAGGAGTACGACGGGGCCGCGCCGGTCATCGCCGCGGGCCGGGCGCTGCGGGAGAGCTGCGGCCGGGCCCCGGGGCAGTTCGAGGACCCGATCGAGGACTTCCTCCTGGAGGCCACCGGCCTGTCCTCCTCCGGGGGCGGCCCCGGCGGCCGGGGCAAGCCGGGACCGCCAGAGGTCTCCGCGGCCGAGGTGACCGTGCTCGATGTGCTGCTGGGCGCCTTCCCGCCGGGAGTCGACCGGGTGCCGCTGGACGACGTGCGGACCGCTCTCGGCGACTGGGATCAGCAGTGGGCCCCGCGGCCCGAGGAGGAGGCCGCCGCCTACAACGGGCGGATCGGCAAGGCCCTGGGCGACGCGCTCGCCGAGGAGCTGGACGGCACCGACGTGACGCTGGAGCCCGCCCGGTGGCGCGACGGCGGAAACCGGGTCCGCGGCTACCTCAAGGCGGACGTCGAAGCGGCCTACGAGGCCGCCCGGAAGATCCGCAAATGACCCCTAGGCCGGGTCCTGGCCCAGCGGGCATCACCGCAGGTCAGAGCCTGGCCCGACCGTAGGACACCCGTCGGCGGCCCTGGGACGTGTCCCGGGGCCGCCGGGCCCCGGGACAGGGGTGTCCACCCCTCTCACCTGCGGTTATGTGCCCTGTCCCAGGCCGTGACCATGCCTCAAACCCCCCTAAAACGATCTTCCCCCGAGGAGTCCCCCCGATCATGAACCGGCCCGCCCGCGCCGACGCCCAGCCCGTCTACACCATCACCCAGCACCGCCCGGCCGACGTGATCGCCGTTTCCCACGGAGCGGCTCCCGTCGCACCGCCCGCGCCGCCCACGGTGGGCGTCGAGCTCGTCACCCTGCCCGGCGGTGAACAGCGCTGGGCCTACGTCCAGCACGGCCCCCTCCCGGTGCCCGCCGGCCCCGCCCGCCAGCCGGTCCCGGCCTGGGCGAAGACCGCCGCCCTGCTGATGTGGTCGGCCGCCGGAAGCGCCGCCCTCGCCGGGTGGGGCCTCTCGCTGGCCGGTCCCTGGCTGGAGGCCCTGGCCTGGGCCCTGGTGGCGTTCGCCGCCGCCGTGACCGTCGTCGCCTTCGTGGTGCGCGGCCTGTTCTCCGGCCTCCGCCGCCGCGGGGGAGGCGGAGGCAACCGGGCCGAGGCCACCGCCACCGCGACCGGCCGGACCGTCCTCGGCGGCAAGGTCACCGCCACCGCAACCGCCATCGCCCGCAGCGAGTAAGGAGAGCACCCTTGACTGCCACCCTCACGGTCGCCATCCGCGGCCCGCTCAACATCGACGGCACCGCCCTGCGGTGCCCCGGCCGGGACCGTGCTCCGGCCCCCTTCCGGCTGAGCCTCATGGTGTCCGGCAGTGACGTCATGGCCTCCTGCGGCCAGAAGCACCGGGGCGCGGACGGAGGGCGCAAGGCCAGCTGCTTCTTCGCCGTCGAGCAGCTCACCCCCGCCATGGTCCGGCTCATCGCCGACAAGGCCCAGCCCAACCGGTCCTTCCGCGTCACCCTGCCCGGCGGCAAGGTCATCGAGGGCAAGCGCGGCCCGGCCGCCCAGCCCGCCCCGGCGGGCAAGGGCGGGACCGCCGCCGGGGCCTTCGCCGCGAAGAAGGCGGCCGCCCGCGGCGGCAAGGCGGCACCGGCCCGCCGGAGCGGCGGCGGGACGCTGGCGGCCGCATTCAACGCCGTCACGGCCGTGGCCGGCACCGCGACCGCAGCCGCCAACGCGGTCGGCGCCGGGGCTAACGCGGTCGGCAAGGGGTTCGACATGGGGCGCGAAGGGTTCCGCACCGGACAGGCCGCCATCAAGGCCGTCGACAGCGCAGGCGCCCGCCGCTTCGCCCGGGACAACGCCAGCTCCGGCGGAGACGACGGAGACGGCCAGGCCGACGGCGAGTGACGGGCGTCGCCCCCGGGGGCCCGACCGGGGCGCCCCGGGGCCCACCCTCTTGCATAGTCGGTTCAAAGCTAGTATTGTTCTTTGTGTTGGAAGGGGGTGGCACCCCGACCGACACCACCACTCGAAACCCGACCCCGGAGGCATCCGTGCGCCGCTTCTCCAAGACCCGCCGCTGCACGCACTGCGACACCTACAACAACGCACTCCGCCTGACCTGCATGGTCTGCCAGCTGCCGATGCCCGGCGTCACCCGCCTCCAGGCCCGCGCCGCCGGGATCGTGCGACGGGCCGCCGGCCTGGCCGACACGATCGGCCGCGCGGCGTTCATCGGCCTCGCCGCCGTCGCCCTCGTCCGGCGCGGCGGCGAGGCCGGGCTGGCCGACCTGCTCCCGGCCCTGGCCGCCTTCGGTCTCGCCCAGATCACCGTGCACCTCCTGGACGACGCGGCCGAATGGATCGCGCCCGGCCCGACCTGGCAGGAGGCGGCCCAGGCCCTGTACGAGACCGAGAAGAAGCTGGCCACGAGCGAGGACCGGGCCGCCGCCGTCGACGAGCTCAACCGGTACGGCGGGGTGTTCCCGGTCATCGGCATCCTGCGCGCGCTCGCGCTGCGCAGCCGGGCCGAGAAGGGAGCGGCCGAGGCCGCCGGTGATACCCAGGAAGCCCTCGCCCAGGAGCGGATGGCGGAGGCCCTGACGGCCGCCGCCCGCGAGATGGACGCCGACGTGGAACGCGCCTGGTCCTGACGGCTGCCCGCGGTCCCGGCGCCCGCCGCCGGGGCCAAGGGGAGCCGGACAGGCCCGTCCGGTTCCGCATCCAGCGATCCGAGGAGACACCGCCCCATGGCGAAGTACGTCGTCACCGCCACCTCCCGCACCGGCCAGAAGGTCAACGCCGTCACCGGCGGCCCGAGCGACCAGAAGGCGATCTACAGCGATCAGGAGCTGCGCGAGTTCAAGGCGGCCGCCGCCGCCGACCCGCGCGACCTGGAGGTCACGGTCCGCTCCCTGGACTGACCGCGCCCGGCCCCGCCGGGGCGGCGGATGGCGCCGCCGCCCCGGCCCTCTCGAAACCCGACACGAAGAAGGGCATCACCCCGTGATCCGCATCGTCTCCTTCGGCTACGGCCACGGCGAGCCCCCGGCCGCCGAAGCCACCTACGACCTGCGCGACCTGCTGCGCAACCCCTTCCACGACCCCCAGCTGAAGCACCTCACCGGCCTGGACCCGGCCGTGTACGAGCACGTCATGGACACCCCGGGCGCCGAGCCCCTCGCCCAGGCCGCCGCCTACCTCGCGGTCGGGCTCAACGAGACCACCGGCGCCAACATCACCGTCGCCTTCGGATGCGTCGGCGGCCGGCACCGCTCGGTCGGCCTGGCCCGCCGCGTCGGGGAGATCACCCAGCTCACCAATCGGCCGGTCACCGTCGAGCACCGCGACGTCGACAAGCCCCTGCTGCCGCCCGGCGCCCACCGCGCACGGAACGCCTGACCACCCCCACCGCAGCCAGATACGGAGAGAGAACCGTGTTCTTCCGCAGGAACAAGCCCCCCGTGACCCAGACCCCGCACGGCACCGTCTACGGCACGCTCCCGCCGCGCCCCGAGCGCCCGCGCGTGGAGTACGTCGGCCTCACCCTCGCCGAGATGGAAGCGCTGGAGCGCATCCTGCTGCACGCCGACGAGTGCGTCCGCCGGGCCCGCCCGGACCTCGGTCACCGCAGCCACACCACCGACCTGATCGGCCGCCTCTACCAGAGCGCCGGCGCCGCCTCCGTCACCCAGCCCGACCCCGACCTGGTCCGCATCCCGGTCCAGAAGGGTGACTTCATGTGGCTGGAGTTCGCGATCCGCGACATCGAGACGTACCAGGGCGACCGCCAGACGGGCCGCGACGCCCGCCAGCTCCTCAACCGCTGCAACGCCCTCCTCGGCCAGGCCCGCGCCGTGATCCACATGGGCGGCACCCCCGTCTTCGACCCCGACGCCCCGGCCCCCGAGCTGCCCGCCCGCTGACCGGTCCCACCGGGGCGGCCGCAGCCGCGGCCGCCCCCTTCCGAGAGGACGCCGACGTGCCCCGCTCGACCGCGCGGACCTGGTCCGCCGCTCGGACCCTGTCCGACCTCGGCGAGCTCACCGCCCAGTGGCTGGAGGGTTCCCTGGCGACGCTGCCCGGCGGCGCCTACCGCGGAGGCCCCGACGAGGAGACCGGCCCCCTGGTGCCCGTGCTCGCCGCCCTGAACCGGTCCGGCTTCGTCACCCTCCAGTCCCAGCCCGGATACGACGGGCCCGCCTTCGACGGCCGCCGCTGGCGGCAGCGCGCCGCCGTCATGTGCCTGACCGGCGCCGCCGGCCTCCAGCAGCTCACCCGCACCGCCGAGAGCGCGGGCCTGCTGCTGGCCGCCCACCGAGCCGACCGCCCCGGACCGGTGCGCGACATCCTCGTCACCACCTGGGGCGGGAACGGGCACACCGGCTTCGGCGGCCGCCTGCGCAAGTCGCCCATCCGGCGCGAGTACGCCGGATGCCACCGCGACGCCGTACGAGCAGCCCAGGACGCCCACCAGGTCACCGTCGTCGATCCCTGCTGGGGGCGCGACACCCTGCTGTGGCCCGAGTTGGTCAGGCTGCTCGCCGCCGTGCCGAACTGACCTGCCCGGCCCCGGATTCGCACCCGACCCGTTGCGGATCAGCTCCAAAGCTGGTATTGTTCTTTGTGTTGGAAGGGGGTGGCACCCCGCCCGGCACCACCACTCGAAACCCGACCCACCGGAGGCATTCGTGCCCACGTCCGAGACCGTCAAGAAGCTCCAGGCCGAGGCCCGCGCGGCCTACGAGAAGCACAACACGCCGGAGAGGGCGGCCGCCTTCCGCCTCCAGCGCGGCCAGGCGCAGACCAACGGCAACGCCGCGGCCGGTGCGCCGCGCGGCCCGCGCACCTGACCCGCACCCGGCCACTTCCCGGGGCGGCGGCCGCTCAGCCGACCGCCGCCCCGGCCTTCCTCGCACGGAGCTTGCTGAAGATGACGATCTGTCCGACCCACCAGACCGCCGCCCCGCCGACGCCCGACATGCCCCACCGCCCCCAGCGCACGAGGCTGGTGTGCAAGGGCTGCGGCGCCGCCGCGGGCAGCCCGGAGGAACGCCGGGCCCACCACTGCCCGTGCTGCGGCGAGCAGTTCGCGGACGGCTGCACCGGCACGCCGCGCCGCCGCACCTGCCCGCACTGCGGCACCCTCGACACCCACACCGGCCAGTGGCTCCCGCCCACCGACCCCATGGCGGACTTCCTCGCGAAGCGCTACACCCGAACCCCGTGGTTCCGGGCCTGGGAAGAGGCGTCGATCCGCTTCGGGCACGACCTCGCCCACCACCTGGTCCAGGTGACCACCGAGATCGACCAGACGCACATGTACGGCGAGATCGTCTTTGGCCGGCACGCGCTCGGCGTCCGGTACGGCACGCGGTTCGAGGCCGCGAGCCCCTGCCCGCGCCGCGACGAGTGCCGCCGGGGCCGGGTGTGGACGCCCGTGTGGACCCGCGAGGACCTGCTCAACGTGCACCTGCACGGTGCGGGCCCCGGGGCCTCCGGATGCGACCGCGCCCGGATGCACTCCGAGGGGGCGGGATGAGCCTCTACACCCTCCGGCGCCGCGACCACGTACCCCCCAACACCCGGGTCATCGTCGGCTGGGACGCCCAGCTCGCCACGTTCTACACCCAGATCTGGCAGGTGCCCCGCCGCGACGGCGCCCTGATCCGCAACCTCGTCGCCGCGGGCATCCACCCGTACGAGATCGACGACCCCGCCACCGTCGTGGACCTGGCCCGGCCCTACGTGCACATCCCCGAGGACCTGCACGAGCGGCTCACCGCTGACCGCCTCACCGAGGACGACCCGACCGAGGGCCGCCTGCGGGACGCCCTGGTCAAGCGGCGGGCGGCCGCCGTCCGCTGAACTGCCCCGGGGCGGCCGTCACGGCCGTCACCCCGTCCGCCGCCCCGGGCCCTCCCCTTTGATGCGAACACCGAAAGGAAGCCACCCCATCATGCCGTCCGCGATAGAGACCGGCGCCCTGCTCGACCGTGCCCGCACCGACCTCGCCCGGCCCGACGCCAGCCCCCACGAGCTGCGCAGCGCCCTCGCCCAGGTCGTGCCCGCCGTCGAGATGCTGCTGGCCGAGGTCTCCACGCTCAGCGGTCAGCTCGCCCAGGCCCGCACCTGCCCGGTCACCGGACTGCCCACCCGAGCGGCATGGACCGCACGGGCCCGCGAAATCGTCGCAGCCGGCCCGGCCGCGGCCCTCCTTTTCGACCTCGACGGGTTCAAGCCGGTCAACGACCGGTTCGGACACGACGTAGGGGACGCAGTCCTCGCGGCCGTCGGCTCACGCCTGGCCGAGTGGGCCGCCGCCGAGGGCGCCGAGGCCGGGCGCCTGGGCGGCGACGAGTTCGCCGTCATCCTCCCGGACACCCCCGACCTGCCCGCACGCGTGACCCGCCTGCACGCCGCGCTGACCCGGCCCGTCCGGCACGAGGGCCTGCGCCTGGAGGTCGGGGCCTCGATCGGCACCGCCCGTACGGTCGACACCGGCCCCGGGCCCGCCGGCACCCACAGCACCCTGCTGTCCGCGCTGCTGAAGAACGCCGACACCGCGATGTACCGCGCCAAGGGGCGCGGCCGCCGAGGCCGCCGCCTGGCCCGGCTTCTCCCCCTGCCCACCCGTCGCCTCGCCGACGTCCTCACCTTCCGAAAGGCCGCCTGATGCCCACCGCTTCGATCACCCTGCCGTTCGAGACGCCCGCGCTGATCCTCCTGGTCGGCGCGAGCGGCACCGGCAAGACCCGCGTATCGCGGATGTTCCAGCCCAGCCAGGTCCTGCGGGCCGACGACTTCCGCCGGATGTGCGCCGACGACCCCGGGAACCAGTCGGTCAGCGGGGCCGCCTGGCAGGCCCTGGAGACCGTGCTCCGCGCACGGCTCAACCTGGGATTGACCACGGTCGTGGATGCGACCTTCGCCGAGGAGGGGCTGCGCCGCCGCTTCGCCGAAATCGCCGACGAGCACGGGGTCCTCTCCTACGCCCTGGCGATGAGCACGCCGCCGGACCTCGCCCACACCCGCAACGCCGCCCGCACCGGCACCATCCGCGTCCCGGCCCATGTCGTGGACGACCAGTTCGCCCAGCTCCGTGAGGCGTCCCCCAAGGCCGAGGGCATCGACCGGACCGTCCTGGCCGAGACCCTCCCCGTGCTGGGCGCCGCGCTGGAGCGGCTGGCCGCCGAGGAGGACCGGACCGCCGACCTGGCCGACGTCCGCCGCGTCTTCGGCGAAGCCGCGACCGAGCTGTTCGCCTGGGACGCCGCCAGCTCCGACCCGCAGTTCCGCACCGGCACCTTCGCCGCCGGGAACGAGTCCCTGTGCGTGCGGTGGGTGGACGACCGCGACCCCTTCGACTGGCGGTTCGAGGCCCGTGTTCCCTGCCGGACCACCGGATGCCCCGGGCCGGCCTGGACCCCGGTGCGCTCCGTGGCCGAGCTCGCCGACGCCTACCGCGACGCCCCGGCCGACGAGGCGGAGTGCATCCGCTGCGACTGCTGATCCCTCAGCAGCACACCCCCTTGCAAGGGAGGTGTAAAGCTAGTATTGTTCTCAATGTTGGAAGGGGGTGGCACCCCGACCGACACCACCACTCGAAACCCGAACCTGCGAAAGGCACCGATGAACACCACCCGCGCCGTCACCCTCGCGGTGGCCGCCCTGACCGCGGCACTCACGCTCTCCGGATGCGGCCAGCTCCAGGACCCCGCGAGCCCGCCGCCGCCGTGCCCGAAGCCCGTCCACGTGGCAGGCGGCGACCTGGTCCCGGACGGGGCCCGGCCGTGCCTCCTGTCCACCTCGCGCCCGAAGACCGGCAGCACGCGCACCCCGTCTGCGGACCCCAACCACCGCCCGCAGACGGACAGCCCGAAGACGCCCGGCCCGGCGCGGAAGACGCCGACCGCTCCGAAGGTCCCGGCCGCTCCGAAGTCCCCGAGCGCACCGAAGCCCCCGGCCAAGGCGCCGGAGAAGGTGAAGGTCCCGGACATCAAGGCCCCTGCCGCGGCTCCGCCGCGGTCCCGGCCCTGATCCGTTGACCCAGCAGTACGGCCGCCGCGCGAGGAGAATGACGGTTACACCGTGCCTCGTGCAGCGGGCCGTCATCGAATGAACCCGCCCGGAATGTCCGAGCGGCGCGACAGAGTGGGGTCCGGGGCCGCGGATATCGGCCCCGGACCCCACTCGTCCAACCTAGGAGACGCAACCGCCCATGAGCGACACCTCCGCTCTCGATGCCGCGAAGATCGGCATCCGCATGGCCACCCGGAACCCGGGGGCCCACGTACAGGAGGGGGCGCCCGTCCTGTACGTCCCCAGCGTCCTGGCCGAGGCCGCCGACCTGCTCGCCAAGATGTACGAGGCGGGCCAGAACCACGGCATCGCCCCCGAGGACTGGGCCACTGTCACCAGCCTGCCCACGGGCGTGGTGGACGCCCTGGCCGCCCGCTACTGCTCCCGCACCGAGCTCACCAGCGTCGAGCTGCACGCCGCCCGCGACGCCCTGATTGAGGAACTGGGCGCCAAGGGCATCACCGTCAGGCCCGGCCTGCGTATCGCCGTCGACCCTCCGGCCGGCGGGCCGTCCTTCGGCTACCAGGGCCGGGAAGCCCCCCTCTCCCTCGCGCTCACCAGGGAGGGGTGGGACATCCGCGTCGATGAGCCGGCCAGCGGCCGCCCCCGTCGGATCGCAGCCCCCGCCACCGAGGAGGGCGCCCGCGAGGTCGCCGAACTCGTCCGCAAGATCCTTAGCGGCGAGGCCCCCAACCCGTTCGCCCGCCCGGCCGTGAAGGAGCCCAGCGCATGACCGAGACCCCGGCCCGGCGCCGTGTCCTGCTCCCCGATGACGAGGACTGGCTGGCCCTGTTCATGAACATGGAGGAGCCCCTCCTCCAGCAGCTGGCCCTGAACACCCGCGCGGTCCGCGACGGGGAAGAGGACGTGTGGCAGCTGCCCGCGGACCTGGACGGCACCGCTGCCCACGACGCGTGGGGACGCCTCTTCCAGGCCCTGCCCGCGCCGCTGCGGCACACTGCCACGAACACCAACCGCTCTGTCCCGAACGACGCCCGGCCCCCCGGGCAGTACACCCTGTACGCCCCCGACGGACGTTGGGAGCACACCCCGCTGTACCCCGCCGACATCGACCCGCGCGACGTCGACACCGTGGCCGCCGTCCTGGCGCACTTCCGCCGGGCCGTCGAGGGCCATGACGACACCCAGCTCGCCGACTTCCTGGAGCAGCTGGCTGACGACTGGGCCGAGCCCGGCCGCGACGGCGATCCCGAGAAGCTCGTCAACGACTTCGCCCGCGGCCTGGCCGTGCTGCATCTGGACCGCCAGCCCGACACCAAGGTGCTGCTCGCCGCCGTCGCCGCAGCCGGCCCCGGTCAGGAGCCGCCCGAGCGGATCGTGCTCACCCAGGCCCAGGAAGACGCCTACCAGCGCTTCGCCACCCGGCTCTCCTCCGCGGTCGCCGGGACCAGCGCGCACGACTACGCCCTGCACCGCTTCGCCAACGACTGAGAAGGTCCTCATGCGACACGACGTCACCCCGAGCCCGGCATCCCTCTCCGCAGAGGAGATGTGCGCGGCGCTCACCGCGGCCGCCACGCTCAGCGGCAGCGAGCTGAAGCGCGCCGCGACCCACCTGGTCACCTCGTCCGGTCTGCCCGGCCGGGCCGACTTCGCCCGCCACATCACCCTCACGTGGGCGGAGGTCCCGGACACCGGCCGCGCCCTGACCGCAGAGCTCGACCTCACCGCCCTGCACGCCGACGAGGGGGTCTACCTCACCGGCACCGACGAGAAGCTGCTGACCCTTGCCCTCAGCTACGCCAAGGGCCGCCCCGTCCCCCTCGACGCCTATCTCAACGGCTTCGGCCACCAGACCGCCCTGAGCGTCCTGGAGGCCCACATCATCGGCATGGGCATGGAGGGGTTCCTCTCCGCGGCCGCCGGCGGCCCCCGGCTCGACGAACTCAACGCTCTGCACGCCGAACTCGGCATCGGGGGCGAGCGGTGACCGGCCTGGACGCACTCGCCGCGCACCTGGACTACACGACCCCCGAACACCGTGAGGGCTGCACCGCCAAGGGCTGGGAGGTCGACTACCGGATTCACCACACCGTCCGCGAGAGCAGCTACAGCGGCCACTCCTGCCCGCTCGACGCCGAGGACAACCTGTGCGGTCACGGCGACGCCTACCGGGCCCTCACCGTACGGATCTACTGCCCGAAGTGCGGCGCGGCGACCAAGCTGGACGCCGAACTCCCAGGGACGCCGCAGGTGTTCGACACCGGCCGACTCGGCATGGGCACCAAGCCCCGGCGCTGCGGGCAGGTATGGATCTACCAGGGGCCGCCGCCCCGGCTCGGCATCATGCTCGACCCGCCCGGCGATCCCCGGTGGTACCTCGTCGCACGCCGCAACGCGCTGCGGCTCGCCGCCGAGGACATCGTCGGCGCCATCGAACCCGGCTTCGGTCCCCGGGGCGGACCGGGCTACACGGTCAGCTACGGCCTCACCGAGCTGTCCGCGCCGGAGCCGGGGGAGCGGCCGACCCCGGTATTCCGCCACCACCCCCGGGCCGATGACCGCTTCTTCACCACCGTGACGGCGGCCGCGCGGTGGCTCGACGAACACGCCGCGACCGAACCGGCCATGGCCGGGAGAACAGCGTGAGCGCCGCGGTTCCGGTGCCCGCGCCGCTCTACGCCGCGTTGGAGATGTGCCACCCCGAAAGCCTGCCCGGCTGGCTGAGTGACGCCATCCCGCGGTGTGCCACCGCGGCCGCGCCGCTCCAGCTCGACGAGCGCCAGGTCGAGGAGCTCGCCGACCTCACGGCCAGCACGTGGTGGGAGTGCCAGCAGGCCGCTGCCGACGACGCTCCGCTCGCCGAGAGCTTCGCCAGGGCCTGCGAGGAGACCCTGACCCTGTTGGGACGCGCCAGCAACTGACCACCGAACGGACCGACGGCCCGCGCCCTCCCCCGTGGAGGCGCGGGCCGTCTGCGTACTCGTCCCTCCTTCTGCGGCGGGAGGCCGGCGCCACGAATCCGAACGCTGCCGGCCCGAGAAATCCCCTGGTCAAAGGCCGTTTCCACCCTTCCGAATCAGGTCTAGAGCTGGTATTGTTCTTCGTGTTGGAAGGGGGTGGCACCCCGACCGACACCACCACTCGAAACCCGACCACCGGAGGACCCTTTGACCCCTGCCTGCCGTGCCCGAACGGCCATCGCCGCGATGCTCGCCCACCCCCAGGCGACCCGGCGCCCCGCTCCGTCCGTGAAGGCCGCCCGCGCGGCCCTTCGCCCCCTGGGCGCCCTGTCCCGCGAAGCCCGACGCCGCGAAGGCGCCGCCACCGCGCAGCAGCTGGTGGCCATCGCCGTCGGCGACGCGCTCACCGACGCCTTCCACCTCGCCCGCACCTACGCCCTCAGCCCGCAGGACCTGGAGCAGCTCCACCTCGTCCGCCTCTCCGGACGGCCCTTCCCTGAGCGGATCGACGACCGCGCCGCGGCCCTTGTCTGCTACGTCGGCAACCTTCTGCGCCTCGCGGACGCGTACGGACTGAGTGAGGACGCCCTGCTGTACCACGCCGAGGAGAACTACAAGGACGAGATCGCGTGACCCCTGCCGGGGGCGGCGGATGGCACCGCCGCCCCCGGACCCCTCGAAACCCGACCCCGGAGGAGAACCCCGTGAACACCGCCGATGCTGCCCAAGCGTGGGCCGTGCACCAGGTCACCACGCTTGCTGACGGAGCCCGGGACTGGAACGTCCCGCCGTATGGATCGCTGGCCTGGAGCCAGCTCCCGCCCAATGACCCCCGCCGGTTCGCCGCCGTCGTCGAGGCCGCCGAACGGTGGCGCCGTCAGGAGGCCGAGGAGGAGCGCCTGGAGCGGCTGGCCGACGAGGACCCCGCCGCCTGGTACGCCGAGGTGACCGCCGGAGCGAACGAGGAAGCCCGACGTCTGGCCGGCCGACTCGCACGGATGCGCACCCAGGCCGAGCGGGACGCCGCGCACGCCCGCCGGCCGCCCCACCGGCTCCGCGCCACCCCCGGCTGGCCCCCCGTCGCCATCCCCGGCCAGCCCGGCCGCTACCTCCGCCCCGCTATGCACCTGGCCGCAGCCTGAGCCGGACGCCCTTCTGTCGAGTGCGAGCCGTCTGCCGTCTGCGGGTCCGCCGTGGTGCCGAAAAGGCGGCTGGCAAGGAGGGGGGTGGCCCGGCCCGGAGGGTGCGCGCGGCACCGCGAGAAATCCGAGAAAAACCCTGGTCAGGCCCACTTTCCCGCTTCCCTTTCCGGCTCAAGGCTGGTAATGTTGTCCTTGTTGGAAGGGGGTGGCACTCCGACCGACACCACCACTCGAAACCCGACCTCGGAGGGCACAGCCGTGACCGACATCAAGACCCGCTACCGCTACGGAACGCCGGACGCCAACGGGCGGACCCCCGTGTTCGTGGACGACGCAGCCGACCCGTCGGGGCACGTATGGCGTACGGCGCGCGGCTCCTCGCCCTGGAAGGCGCTGGCCACCGGAGATGAGCGCCAGTACGCGACCGATCACACCCGCAAGTACCTCGCCGCGGAACGACTGGTGACCATGGTCGACGCCCGAACCTCGGCCGCCACCGAGACCGAGCGCCGTCGCGCGAGGCGCACGCAGGCCCCCGCCGGATGGCGCTTCGCTACCTGGGACGAGATCGAGCGCGAGGGGTACCGGCAGGTCCGCCCCGTCCACCGCGCCCCCTACATCAGCGGCAACGAGGGCGAGCGCTACCCCGACACCTTCGCCGCCCAGCCGGTCACGCTCCGCCAGGTCACCCGCCTACACAACGGCTACGTCGTTCTGTCCGGCGCCGAACGAGGCGAGCACTCCCCGTACGTGCTCCTCATGGACCCCGCGCACGCCGACCTCGGAGCCCTGATCCCGGAGCGGTCCGCGCGGTACACCGCCCCCGGCGACTGCCCGGAGTGCGAGCAGGCCGCCCCGCTGTACCAGGTCGGCACACGGCTCGGGTGCGCCAGCTGCACCGCCGCCGACCTCGGCGTCCCCGCCGATCACCTGCCCGCACCCACCGAGGACGACGGCGCGGTCTGGTGGCGGGTCGGCGACACCGCCCGCCGGACGTTCGCGCTCCCGGAGCAGGACGGACACGCCGAGACCGGCCGCGTCATCGAGACCGCGACCCACATCACCGACCGGACACGCCGCGTGCACGTCGACTACGCCGGCCGCTGGCCGATCTCGTCCGCCGCCGCCGAACTCGCCCCCGCGTAACACCCTCCCCGGCTGGGCGGCGGACACCGCCGCCCAGCCCCGTGCCCGCCGCTGCCGGGCGCGCGCCGCAGCGCCGAGGACCGCGCCGGCCGCGTCCGCGCCGCACCCGAACACCGTTGAGGACTTCCGCCGTGCAGAACCCCCCGGCCTACACCGCCAAGATCACCGACTACGACCGCAGCGTCTCCACCCGCACATACAGCGCCGTCGAGGCCGACGCCCTGATTGCCGCCGCCCTCTGCGACGACGACCAGGTCAGCCCCGACGCCGACCGCTCCGGCCGCATCACCATCACCCGTGTGATCACCGGACACCGCAGCGCCCTGGACACCTGGCCGGTCACGCTACGGCGCACCATCCGACTGGAACCGGTGTACGCGCCGCGCCGACTGACGGCCCGCCAGTACGAGGACCTACAGCTGATCCGGGAACGCGAAGCGACCCCTGGCGCCGCCCTCACGAACGGATGCGTCCGGGCCGGGATCGTGTCCATCCCGGCGACCGCCACCAGGCGCCTCCTGGAGCGCGGTTGGCTCACGGTCGAGCCGGACGGCGCCGCGTCCGTCTCCTACGCGGGCCGGGTGGCGATGACACTGCACGAGCACCGAGCGGAGACCGGCTACATGGGCACGGACAAGTGGGTCGTCGACGCGTTCGGCGTCGGCGAATGGCAGATCGGAGAGCCCCTGTATCTGTCCCGCTGCTCCTGCGGATACCGCGCCGAGGGCCGCTTTGAAGTCCGGGCGATGGCACAGCAGGCGTCCCGCGCGCACCGCCGTGAGCACCTGCGAGCCGTGTTCGACCTGGCCACCTGACCCACCGCGCGCCCGCCGCCCGGCGGGGGCGGCGGGCGCGCGGTGGTGCAGCCGTAGCGGCATCCAGGGGCGGAAAACCCTGGTCAGGCCCACTTTCCCACTTCCGTTTCCGGCCTAATGCTGGTAATGTTGTACTTGTTGGAAGGGGGTGGCACCCCGACCGGCACCACCACTCGAAACCCGAACGCTGGAGGCCCTGATGTCCCTCACTGACCACCCCC